>CALKVR010000114.1 GCA_938004815.1 uncultured Polyangiaceae bacterium
ATCGCGTTCTACGCGCGCGACAAAAAGGGCCGCGTCGTTCAGCCCGAGAAGTACGTCGCGTATGGCGCCGATGGCAAGGCCAAGGACAAGAGCGGGCTCGTGTTCGACGACGCGCTCAACTGGGCGCTCGTCGAGAGCTTCGCCAAAGATCACCGCGCCGGCCTCGCCTACATCTTCGTCTCCAAGCCGCTCAAGGCGCGCCTCCTCGCGTACGCGAACCGCCACAGCCGCCACAAGAAGTACGTCAAACAGGTGCAGGCCCTCTTCGTGCAGCCCGACAACGCCGAGCCGCACGACGATCACTTCCACGTGCGGATCCGCTGTCCCAAGGGGCAAGAAGACGTGTGCAAAGAGCTGCCGCGGTAGCGAGCGTCAGGGCAGCGTGATGGCGACCTCGACCGCGACCGTGTCACCGGGCGGCGGGATCTCGATGGCGGGGAGCTTCGCCTGCAAGCAGTTCACGACGCCGGCTCGTGCGCTCTCGCGCGGCTCGGTGATGCCACGACCGAGCTGCTTGCCATCGGGGCCGAAGGTCAGGTTGACCACGTAGCGCACCGACCCGGGCGTCGCCGCGTCCCAGCACGCGTCGGCCGCCGCCTTCTTGTGGGCGTGGAGCGCGTCGGTCGCCGCCTTGGTCGCCGCCCCGACGTCGGCGCTCGGCTTCGCCGGCGGGGTGGTCGCCATCGGCAGAGCCTGGACCGACGGCGCGGCTGAAGCGGGGGTCGTCGAGGGCGCAGTCGGAGGTGGCGGGGCGGGCTCTCGTGCACGAAGCCCGAAGAAGAGCCCGAGCGCGATGATGACGCTGCCGGCGAGGATGGCTCGCGGCGTGGTCAGTTGAAGACCATCGCCGCGGTGTAGCCGTACTCGTTGTTGGTCCAGTTGGCGGCGTTGCTCGAGCTGCCGCAGAGGCCGACCAGGTACGTCCCCGCGGAGAGACCCGTGATGACCGCCGTGAGCCCGTAGTGATGGCGCTGGTTGGCGGGCGCGGTCAGGCCCCACGTGCCGCCGCCTACCGCCTGGATGGAGCCCTGCTGGTAGCAGATGTAGAGGTTCAGCGCGCTCGCCGCGCTCGTGCCAGCGCCGAGCGCGGCCGTCGAGCTCACGTATATCTTCTGTCCCGCGGTGATCGTCATGCTGATCGTCGGCGCGATGAACGCGATGCTCGTCGTCGGCTGAGCCGACGGGGCCGAGCCGAAATTCGAGCTGACGACGCCGGGCGGGCCCTGCGGCCCCTGCGCACCGGTCGCGCCCGCGGGACCGGTGGCACCCGTTGCGCCCGTCGCGCCCGTCGCACCCTGCGGCCCCGCGGGACCGGCGGGGCCCTGCGCGCCGGTGGCACCCGTCGCGCCGGCGGGGCCGGCCGGACCGGCCGGGCCAGCGGGGCCCTGCGGACCCGTCGCGCCCTGAGGGCCCGTCGCGCCCGTCAGACCCTGCGGGCCCTGATTGCCCTGCGGACCCTGCGCACCGGCCGCGCCCATGGGGCCGGCGGGACCCTGTGGGCCGGTAGCGCCGGTCGCGCCGGTGGCCCCGGTCGCGCCCTGCGGCCCCGGCGGGCCCTGCGGACCCTGGAGCCCGCTCGGATCGCCCACCCACTCGCCTTGGTCGTTGATGACGAGACCGTAACCGGGGATCGACACCGAGCTCGGCGTGATGTCGCCGGTCGCGTTCTCGGCCGAGAGCGCGTAGGGAACGCTGAGGACGGGCGCGCGCGGCGTCATCTCTTCGTCCGTCCCGACGGTGATGCCGACCCAGCGCACGCTGCCGTCGAAGGTGTCGGGATCGAGGGCGGTGATCGACCCCAACGAGACCGAGAAGAAGCCCTCGTCGAAGGTGATCGAGTGCACCTCGCTCCAGATCGGCACGGCGTCGGCTTCGTTCGCGTAGACCGCGAACTCGACGTCGATGGTGCCCGCGACGGGCATGCCGTTGTTGTCGAAGAGCCGACCCTGCTGCGTGATGGCGAGCGGCGCTGCGGTCGCGCGCTCGATGCCCGCGGTGAAGGCGACGACGAACACGACGGCGACGGCCAGCCCGCGCAGAAGAGAGAAAGCCATGCGAGACCTCGCCGACGAGGATATCGCGGTCCGGGCCGCGACGGAAAGCACCCGAGTAGTCTCACTGAATCGATAAAGAATTATTCCATGTAATTCTTGATGCTTAAGTCATCTTATCTAGGATTGTGCCGCCAATTTGGTGGGCGTTGCGGTAGAAAGGCGCGATGGCGCCCGCCCGCTGGAAAGACGTCCTCGCCGACAACCTGCCCGAGGGGCTGGCGCGAGAGATCGACATCTTCGAGACGCAGATCCACCTGCGCAAAGAGGGAAAGATCGAAGAGAAGCTCTTCGCCGAGACGCGCCTGCGGCGCGGCGCCTACGGCCAGCGGTACGACAACGGCCAACGCCACGACGGCGAGGCGATGCGTGATCTGACGTTTCCGTCAGGTTCGCTCACCAAGGGCCCGGTCACCCTTTGGGACGCGCCGGGCATGCAGCGCATCAAGGTGCCGTTCGGCAAGCTGTCGGCGCGGCAGCTCGAGGTGCTGGCGGAGTGCGCCGAAGAGTACTCGGACGCGATCTTGCACGTGACGACGCGCCAGGACATCCAGCTCCACTTCGTCCACATCGACGACACGCCCGACATGATGCGCCGGCTCGCCGCCGTGGGCATCACGACCCGTGAGGCGTGCGGCAACAGCGTGCGGAACGTCACCGCATGCCCGTATGCCGGCGTGTGCAACGATGAGTCGTTCGACGTCGCGCCCTACGCCCACGCCGTCACGTACTTCTTGCTCGGCCACGACGACACGCAGGACTTCGGTCGCAAGTTCAAGATCGCGTTCTCGGGCTGCGCGGACCACCCGTGCGGGCTCACGAGCTTCCACGACATCGGCTGCATCGCGCGCGTGCGTGAGGTCGACGGCGTGAAGCAGCGCGGCTTCGAGCTCTACGTAGGCGGCGGCCTCGGGTCGGTGCCCCACCAGGCCAAGCTGCTCGACGAGTTCGTCTCCGAGGCCGATCTGCTCCCGACCATGCAGGCGGTCTGCCGCCTGTTCTCTCGGTATGGCGAGCGCGAGAACCGCGCGCGGGCGCGGCTCAAGTTCGTGATCAAGAAGATGGGGATCGAGGAGTTCACCCGCCTGGTCCGCGAAGAGCGGGCCAAGCTGCGCGACGACCCGCGGTGGACGGCGTACCTCGGTGACCTCGACGTGGTGCGCGAAGTGCCGCTCAAGCCGGCTTCCAAGCTG
This sequence comes from uncultured Polyangiaceae bacterium, assembly GCA_938004815.1. Taxonomy (GTDB): domain Bacteria; phylum Myxococcota_A; class Polyangia; order Polyangiales; family Polyangiaceae; genus Xiheicaenibacterium. The sequence continues at coordinate 3,245 of CALKVR010000114.1, forward strand.
GAGGTTGCGGGCTCGGCCGCGTTCCAGGCGTGGCGTCGATCGAACGTGCGCCCGCAGGCCCAAGCGGGCTACGCGACGGTCACGGTGACGCTCCCGCTCGGCGACATGACGTCGGACCAGGCGCGGTCGCTCGCCGAGATCGGTCGGACGTACACCGGCGACACGCTCCGCCTCACCGTCGAGCAGAACTTCGCGTTCCGCTGGGTGAGCGAGGCCGACCTCCCGGCGCTCCACGAGGCGCTCGTCGCGATCGGTCTCGGCGAGCCGGGCGCCAACACGATCACCGACATCACCGCTTGCCCCGGCACCGATACGTGCAAGCTCGGCATCTCGTCGTCGCGCGGTCTCGCCTCCGAGCTGCGCAAGCGGCTCCGTGTGATCGAGGGTGATCTCGACCCGGCCGCGCGCGCGCTCCACATCAAGACGAGCGGGTGCTTCAACGCCTGTGGCCAGCACCACGCGGCGGATATCGGCTTCTTGGGTGTCAGCCGCAACGTCGGCGGGCGGCGCGTGCCGCACTTCCAGGTCGTGGTCGGCGGCGAGTGGACGCGCAACGCGGGCACCTACGGGCTCGCCATCGGCGCCATCCCGTCCAAGAGCGTGCCCGAGATGGTGCAGCGCCTGTCGGCTCGCTTCGTCGCCGAGAAGCGCGACGGCGAGACGTTCTCCGCGTTCATCCAGCGCATCGGCAAAAAGGAGGTGCGCGCGATGGTCGACGCGCTCTCGCCGGTGCCCGCCTACGAGTCGGACCGGTCGTACTACTCGGACTGGGGGGACCCGCGCGAGTACTCCATCGGTGACATGGGCGTGGGCGAGTGCGCGGGCGAGGTCGTGCCCTACGTGATCATGGCGCTCGCCGCCGCCGAGCGTGAGGTGTTCGAGGCGCAGGTGCTGCTCGACGAGGGCAAGGCACCGGAGGCGGACGAGCGAGCGTTCCGCGCGATGCTCACCGCGGCCCGCGCGCTGGTGCGCGAAAAGGTGCCCGACGTCAGCGACGACCCCGCCGAGGTGACCGCGCAGTTCCGGTCGACCTTGGTGGACACGAAGCTCTTCTTCGACCCCTTCGCGGGCGCCAAGTTCGCCCACTACTTCTTCCGGGCCGAGCGAGAGCGGGGCGCTGCCGTAGACGCCGAGAGCGCCCACCAGCGCATCGAAGAAGCGCAGCTGTTCGTCGACGCCTCGCACCAGTGTTACGACCGCTTGATGGAGAGCGCCGCGGCGGTCGCGGCGTCCTGAGGACACCGTGAAGAGCCCCCGCATCTCGCTGAAGCTGTACGCAGACCAGGCTACTGTCCCGCCGCACGCGAAGCTGGTGGAGGTCTGGCACCGCTGGATCAAAGAGGGCGTCCTTTCGGAGCTCCTGGTCGACGTCGTCGACTACGGCCATGTTCACCGCGGGCCCGCGGTGCTCCTCGTCGGTCACGAGTCGGACTACGCGCTCGACTACGGCGATGGCCGCGCCGGCCTCCTGTACGTTCGCAAGCGCGCGCCCGACGACGCTTCGAAGCGGCTCGAGGACGCGCTCTTGCGCGTCGCGAACGCGGCGAAGCTGCTCGAGGCCGAACCGCTCCTCGGCGGCCTCAAGCTCGAGACGTCGTCGGTCCTCTTGCGGGTGCTCGACCGGTTGAACGCCCCGAACGAGCCAGCGACCTGGGAGGCCGACAGGGCCGAGATCGAGCGCGTCGCGGCGCGCGCGTTCGGGGAGGGCGCGCGGGCGGCCTACGTCGCGGGCGACCAGCGCGAGCCGTTCACCGTTCGGATCGAGAGCCCAGGCCAGCGCTCCGCCGCCGATGTGGCCGCCGCGCTCGGCGCGGCCTGACGGCTTGCCTTCTCGCCGCCCTCCCTCTTTCTCGGAACATTGTCCGCGCCCGGGCTACCAAGCGTTCATGCCTTGGGTCCGGATCAGTGTCGTCGCGCTCGCCGGGCTCGTCGCGAGCGCCTGCGCCACGCCGGCGGTGCCCGAGGTGGGCGGTCGCTCGGCGGCGCGGCAGGCCGGGTCGACTCGGTCGCAGGTCGCGGCTGAAGAAGCCGCCGCCGCCCCCCGCTCTCCGATCGAGGTCCGCACCGAGCCCGAGGTCGTGGCCGCCCCCGAGGGCGCGCTCTGCGTCGTTCGCGGTACGGGGCGACCGGAGACGGGCAAGTGTGGTCCGGCCGTGCTCGTCTCCGACGCGCGGGACGGCGGCCGCGCGATCGCGCAGGTCGCCGTCGGCGACTTTCCGATCGCCTGGGGGTTCTTCGCCGATGGCACACGCGCGTGGGTGCACGCCGAGGCGAGCGGGGTGACCGTGAGCGGGTTCAGCCCGCACGCGGGCGAGCGCTTCTCGATCCGCGGCGAGCTCGAGGCCGTCCCCGAGCGAGTGTGGCTGTTCGACGAGACGCTGGTGCAGGTCAAGCGGGGGTCTGACGACGGCGGCGCGGTCGTCTCGGTCCAGGGGGATCTCGACGGCATCGCCGACATGGCGCTGAACGTTTCGTGCGAGGTCCTCGGCTACGACACGCTGGCGCGTCCGACGCGCGGCCGGGTTCGGCCGCCGCGTCGCGGTCCGATCGCCGTCGCCAAGGGCACGAGGCTGACGTTGCGAACTGCCCCGCAGGACGCGCCCTTCGTGACGCTGCGAGGTGGGGGCGATTCGCTCCCGGTCTCGCTGGAGGTTCGCGAGGTGCTCGGTGATTGGACGCGCGTGCGCCTGGAGACGCGCCTGGTCCGCCTCGACGGTTGGGTCCTCGAGCGCGAGATCGAGCGCAATCGGCTGTCTGGGAGCGTGAGCCGCGGGCGCATGTCGTGCGGCACGGGCCGCGGCGCCGAGCCCGCGCTCGAGCGCGTGAGGCTCTCCGAGGACGCCGCGATCGCGGTGGGGCCCAAAGGCCGCGTCGAGCGCGCGCCCGCGCTCGTGATCGCGAAGGGGACCGAGGTCTTCGTCGAAGAGCGGAGCGACGGTCGCGCGCGGGTCCGCATGACCGGGCCGATCACGCCCCCGCCGGGGGCCGACTTCTACCTCGACGAGTCGGTCCTGGTCGCGGTGGCACCGGCGCCGTAGGGGCTACGGCTTCGCTCGTTGGATCTCGGCGCTCAAGCGCTCGAGCGCCTGCGCCGGGCCGCGCACCGTCAGGTGAGTGCCCTCTTCGTCGTAGCGCTCGCCGATGACGGCGGCGGCGTCGTGCACCCGGCGCACGAGGCCGTGCTGCGCGTAGGGTACGAAGAGCTCGCGCTCCGAGAACTCACCGTCGAAGAAGGTCACGATGTGCTCGCGCAGCGCGAGGACGTCGCCGCGATCTTTTGCCGAGAGGATGATCGCGTGAGGCAGCTCGCGCTCGAGGCGTTTGATGTCGCTCGCGCTCAGCCGATCGCGCTTGTTGAGGATCAAGCGCGAGGGCATGTCGCGCGCGCCGATGTCTCCGAGCACCTCGTGCGTGACCTCGAGCTGTTCGCGGAACGTCGGATCGGACGCATCGACGATGAAGAGAAGGAGCGACGCCTCGAGCGCTTCGTCGAGCGTGGACCGGAACGACGCCACGAGCTGGTGCGGCAGCTTCTTGATGAAGCCGACCGTGTCGCTGACGAGGATACGCGGCTCGGTCTCGGGCTTGAGCGAGCGGACCGTGGTGTCGAGCGTCGCGAACAGTTTGTCGGCGACGTAGACCTCGCTGCCGGTGAGGGCGCGCATGAGCGAAGACTTGCCGGCGTTGGTGTAGCCGACCAGCGCGACCCGCCGCTGATCACGCCGCCCCGCGCGCCGCGTGGCCTGCTCGGTCTGGATGCGATCGAGCTCGTGCTTGAGCTCGGCGATGCGATCGCGGATGCGGCGGCGATCGAGCGCCACCACGCTCTCGCCCGCGCCCTTGCCGCCGATCCCCCCGCGCTGCCGGTCGGCGCCGGCGCCGGCCTCGCGCAGGCGCGGCGCCACGTAGAGCAGGCGCGCGATCTCGACCTGGAGCCGCGCTTCGCGGCTCTTGGCGTGGCGATGGAAGATCTCGACGATGACCTGGGTGCGATCGAGCACCTCGGCGCCCGTGGCCTGCTCGAGGTTGCGCTGCTCGCGCGGCGACAGATCGTGATCGACCACCACGACGGCGGCCTTCTCGAACGGTCGCGGCAGGGCCGCCTCGGGGTACGCGCCGTCCGCTTCGGCGTCGGCCTCTGGCTCGCCCGGCTCGGAGCCGTCGTCGAAGCCGTCGTCGAAGCTGTCGTCGTCGTCGCTACCCGCCTCGCGCTCACGCCGGTCGCGCAGCTTGCTCTTGCGGGCCACGTGAGCTTGCACCTTGCCCGACCCACCCGTCCATGCCGCGAGCTCTTCGAGCTTGCCCAGGCCCAGGACGGTGCCGGCGCGACCGTGAGCCCGCCGCTGCGTGACGGTGCCGATGACGCGGAGGCCGAGGGTCTGACACAGCCGCGTCAGCTCGGCGACGTCGGCCTCGTGGGCTTCATCGGTGACGCCGGGGAGCTGCAGCGTCGCGAGGACGGTCGGGGGCTGTTCTGCCGAGTCGAGGCGCAAGGCGCCGCACGGCATAGCGCGTCGAGGTGCGATTGAACACAAGGTTCATCGCGCCCGGGCTCACCGCCGCTGGCGGCGCCACAGGAGCGTCAGCGTGAGCGCGACGAGCCACGCGTAGGGCGCGCCCGCGCCGTCGGCACCTCCGGCGCGACAGAAGCAGCCGCGCGGCCCGCGATCGGCCTCTTCGGGCGGAGCAGCGGGGGCGGCGCCGCCCATCTGGACGGAGCCCTTGGCCGGGCGCTCTTCATGCAGGCCGTCCTTGTCGGTGTCTCCTCTCGGTGTGCGGAAGCCACCCTCCATGCCCTCCGGAGCTTCGACCGGCTGCTGGATGACCTCGGGGCGGCCGTCCGATGCGCGCGCCGCTCTGTCGAACGCGACGAAGCTGGTGAATCGCGTCACGAGGCCGAACTCGAGCCCGAGGCGGGTGATCGCGAGGCGCGCGGCCTGGTCGCCGGAGGCGAGATCGGCCTCGAGATCGGCGATCCGCGAGCGTGCCCAGAGCGCGCCGACGCCGTCGCGTACGGGCCCGTCCGCGGCCACCGTCACGATCGGGATCTCGACCGGGCCGGACGGCGACTCGGCGTGCAGCACCGGCGGTGACGCCGCGCGCCCCGCGAGCTTGCCGTGGATGACGAGCGGCCTGCTCGCGAGCAGATCGCCCTCGGCAGCGGGCGACACGTCGGTCACCTCGAGCCCGCGCCAGTCGACGCGCACGTCGCGGAGGATGGGCAGATCGATGAACCGAAACAGCCTGCCCACCATCCGGGCGGGGTCTTCGCGGTTGGAGAGGTAGAGCGCTGCGCCGCGCCCTTCGCGGCCGATGCTCTCGACGAGGGCGCGGTTCGGCGCCGAGCCGACACCGACCCCGAACACCTTGGCCCCCTGGCCGCGCGCCTCGACGAGCTTGCGCGTCTCGCGGACGATGAGATCGTCGGCGCTCACGAAACCGTCGGTGATGAAGACGACGTCTCGCCTGCGGGCGCTCTCGACCGGCGGCGTGAGGGCCTCGCGCACGGCGTCGACGACGAACGTCCCGCCGTCGGCCTCCATGTCCTCGACGAAGGCGAGCGCGCGCTGGATCGCGGCGGCATCGGCGGGGCGCGGCGCATCGAACAGGCGACCCGTTCCGTTGGAGAACGTGATCACGTCGAAGGTGTCGACGGGGCGGAGGCGCTCGAGCGCGAGGCGAATCGCGCGCTTGGCGAGCGCGAGCGGAGGGCCCGCCATCGAGCCGGAGACGTCGACGACGAACACGAGCTCGCGGCGGCCGACCGCGCCCTCGACGTCGACGAGGGGCGGCTCGACCGTCAGGGTGAAGTAGCCCGCTCCGGCGTCGCCGGTGGCGGTGCTCGTGACCAGCGTCGCACGCGGGCGGTCCTCGGCGGTCGCGAACCGCAGGACGAAATCACGGTTCGCGACCTTGTCCTTGTTGGCGAGCGTCGCGCGCAGCTTGCCGTCGCTCGTCTCTCGCGAAGAGAGGCTGTGCGTCACCCCGACGAAGCCCCTCGGCGCCACGCTCCGCTCGGCGATCACGTCGATCGCCACGTCGACCCCGGAGCGCTCGCCCTTGCCGAGGTAGGGCGGCGTGATGCGCGAGGCGCCCGTCCCGCTCCGCGGGCCGACCACCATGGGAAACACGACCTCGTACACGCCGGCGTCGTACGTGAGGTCCTGGATGTAGCGCGTCGTGACCTCGATCGCCTTGCCGGGCGCCACGTTGGTGATCGAGTAGACGAAGACGTTGGCGCGCTCTTGCTCGAGGAGCGCGGCCAAGAGGCCCTCTTTCTTCGCGGCGTGGAACGAGGCGCGCGCGCGCTGGCGTTCGTCGATCTTGGCCGTGATCTCGCGATCGCCGCTTCGCAGCGTCATCCCCCGTACGGCCGCGTTCTCGGGCAGCGGGAAAACGTACACGACCTCGATCGGCCCCTTGCGCGGGTTCTCGAACCGCTGGACGACCTCGACCTCGGCGAACGGCGGTTGGACGTGGATCGTGGCCCGGGTCGCGCGCAGCGGCAGCCGAGACGCGGGGTCGGCCGGGTCTGCGAGCGGCTCGTCGACAAGGAGATGGGGCAGCTCGCCCGCGTCGGTGAGGACGGGGCCATCGGCGAGGGAAGCTGGCGCCGACACCGCGGGGACGGCGGCGAACGGCGGATCGGCGGCGAGCGCGGGGCCGAGCGCCGGCGACGTGACGCGTGGCTCGGCCGGGGGCGTCGGTGTATCGTGCGCGTGAAAGACGGACGGCGGCGCAGGCGCGCCGCAAGCGACGAGCAGGATGACCAGCACGAGCAAGCATCGCGCGAGGCGCATCGGGACCGGAGGGAGGCACAACGCCCCCCGAGCCTCGACCTTACACCTCCTGGCGCTGATTCTGTTCGCGGGCGGGTGTGGCAGCTCGGCGCCGCAGGCCGAGGCTCCCCCGGCCCCCGAGGGCGGCGCGCTCGAGGCCCCGTCGGACGATCCCGATCCCAAGAAGAAGCACGAGCGCGACCTCTCCCCGGCCGAGCGAGAGCGGCACATCGACGACGCGCTGCGCGAGGTCGAGGTGGCCGAGCGCACGCTCGAGACCGAGCTCAAGAAGCGGGAGCCCGAGGTGGCGCCGCGGCCGGGTGAGCCCACGCCGACCCCGCGAAGCAGCGACAGGGGGTGTGAGACCGCGTGCTCGACGCTGGGCTCGATGCAGCGGGCCGCCGCCTACGTCTGCCGGCTCGCGGGGGAGGGCGACGCCCGATGCCGCGCGGCGCAGGACCGCGTGCGCGTGGCCCGCACCAAGATCCAACAGGCTGCCTGCGCGTGCGCGGAGCCCGTCGCGTCTATCGAGAGTGACCATGACCAAGATGAGAGCTTCGTGGCTGGCCTGCGTCCTGTGCGCCTGCACCGCTTCTTCGCCCGCCGTTGACGGTGGACGGTCGAGCGAGCCGGCGCCCACCCAAGATTTGCCGGCGCCCTCCGGCACCGAGGCGCCGACCGCGGCGCCGACGGGTACGGGCGCGCCCGCGGCCGGTGCGATCGCGGGCAAGTGGGTCTCGCCGTCGTGCGGGGGGCGCAAGTATGCGCGTGAGATCGATCTGAGCGCGGCGGGAACGTTCACGTCGCGCGATCTCGTCTCGCCGTGCCCCCCCAAGGTCGCGTGCGTGTGGTCCGGCATCGTCGATCGAAGCGGCCAATGGTCTCGGCAGGGCGACAAGATCGTCCTGAGCGTCGAGGGTGGGGCCGACCAAAAGCCCGGCGTCGCTCTGCCGGCCGAGCTCACGCTCGAGGGCGGTGCGCTCGTCGAGATCGAGGGCGGCGGGGTGAAGTGCGCGTACGCGCGCCCTTGATCACTTCACGAGGCCAGCCGCCGCGGCCAGCTCACGAAACGAGACGACGCGCGCCCCAGGGCACCGCTTTTCGCCGGATGCCTCGGGGCAACCCGCGAGCGCGTGCTCCACCGTCTCCTCGAGCACCTCGAGGTACGTGCCTTCACCCCACGAAGCGAAGTGGTGACCGATGTTCCACGGCCTGCGCCCGCCCGCGTACGACGCCTCGAGCGCGGCGCGGTAGTCGCTGCGCATGCGCTCGGCCGAGCCCTTCTCGAGCCGATAGTTGTAGTCCATCGGCACCGCGAGGGCGCCGGGGTGCGGCATCAGCGCGAACTCTGCGACGCGACCGCCCGCAGGTCCGATCGAGAGAAAGTACGGAGGCTCGGGCGGGCTCGTCGCCTGGCTCGTGTCGTAGAGGTAGCGGCGCGCGGCGAGCACCTCGTAGAGCGCGTCGTTCACGCCGAGGTACGGCGCGCGAAAGCCGCGGATCGCGTAGCGCCTGAGCTGCTTGGCCTTGGGGTTCGCGTTGCCCTTGGCGTCGAACAGCACCTCGCCGGCGTGCTTCACCGGAAAGGCCGGGGGCGGGAGGCAAAGGTCGGTGTCGTCACGGAACATGGGCGCCCCGCACACGGTGCCGCGCGGGCAGCGGCGCTTCATGTTGCAGGGCTCGGTGCAGAGGCGCGCGTCGGCGGTGAGCGCGACGCACGTGCCCGAGGCGCAGTCGGTGTCGACGTCGCACCGCGCGCCCGTCGCGCCTGCCGCCGCCGCTGCGAGCGGCTCGAACCGCGGAAATACATGCCGGCCCTCCGAATCGACGATCGGCTCGAAGAGGGTGAAGTCCATGACCGCGTGGAAGCGATCGAAGTCGTCATTCCAGGCCGCGACGTCGAAGTGGGTTCCGTCGAGGTGACCCATGCCGTGGTTGCCGACCTCATGGCCCTCGTTGATCGCTTGCTGCGTCAGCGCCCGCCGGACCAACACCTCGTCACGCGTCGTCGCGTGGCCGACGTCGCTCGTGCCGCGCTCGGTCGTGTAGAACGCGCCATTGACGAAGAAGGTGAAGTGCGGGCGCGAGCCGTACTTCTCCTCCATGTCGCGCGCGAAGCGCATCGTCCCCAGCCAGAGCGAGAAGCGGAGGCTCCCGTCGTACGCGGGGGTGAAATAGAACGGGCCCTTCGAGAAATCGTGATCGCCGCGCGCCTTCACGAGCCGCGACGCCGATGCCGATGCCGACGCCGAGCTCGACGCCGACGCCGACGCCGAGCTCGAGATCGAGATCGAGATCGAGATCGAAGCGCTCGATGCCGATGGCGATGCCGATAGAGCCGCCTCTGCCCTGGCGTCCGCCGGCGGCGCCGGCTCCGACCTGCAACCCAGGACCGCGATCGCGATCGCGACCCTGAGCAACATCATCGTTTCGGGCTCGGTGCTTTGCGGCGGCGCGGCTTCGACTTGGCCTGGTTCGTCGGCGCTTTCGGCAGGGGGCGGCCAGGCAACGCGACCTTGGGCTTGGCCGGGTTGGGCCGGTAAAGCAGGATGGTGCGGCCGAGCACCTGGACCAGGTCGGCTTTGACGGCGGGGGCGAGGGCGCCGGCGACGTGGGCCACGGGCTCGGGGCACTCGGTGCCGAGCCGCAGCTTGATGAGCTCGTGCGTGTCGAGCGCGATGTCGGTCGCCGAGACGATGCCGTCGGTGAGGCCGAGCTTGCCGACCTGCACGACCGCGTCGAGATCGTGACCCAACGCGCGCAAGAACCGCCGGTCCTTGCCGGAGAGCTCGAGGGTCACGCGCGCTCCTTTTTCGGGCCGACGAGCGTCTGGAGGACGCCGCGCGCGACCTCTTCACCCTGGGTGTTCCAGATGCTCACTGGCACCGGGTACTCGCGGCGCTCGCTCGACGGGATCGGCGGGCACTCGCTGGTCGCGCGGAGGTCGCCCCGCGCCTTTTTCAGGTACTCGATGCCGAGCCCCGCCACGATGAAGCGCGCGTCGTCGGGGAGCGTGTAGGCGAGGGCGACGTTGCCCGTCAGCTCCAGCAGGTTGCAGAGCGCGATCGCGTGCACGCACGAGAGGTGGTTGCGCACGCTGCGCTTGTCGGCCATCGAGACCTCGGCGTACCCGACGCGCAGCTGCTCGACCCGCGCGTCGATGGTCGACGTGTAGGGGGCGGCCATGCCCACCGCCTTGGAGAAGAGGATCTTGCCCCCCGGGAGCGGCGACAGCTTGTCCCACGCCTGACGGATGACGTTCTGGCGCGAGGTCGCGATCTTGGAGGGCGAGAAGGGCAGGACGGACGCGAGATCCATCCTGCTCTCCTACCACGGCCCGGCCGCGGTCGCCTCAGCGCATGCCGGCCGAGATGCCCGCGCCGATCGCGATGACGATCACGACGAAGTAGAGCACCATCATCACCAAGGACAGGATGCCGACGAATTTCCAGAACGAGGCCTGGCGGTCGATCGCGGCCGCGAGCATCCCCGCGCTGCCGCCGCTCGCGAGAAAGCCCTCGATGCCGCTCCTGTAGTTCCAGAGGAGCTTGCCGACGACGAAGTAGAACCCGGCGATGAGCAGATACAAAAGGCCGATCCCCGGGCCCATCATCGCGGCCGGCCCGCCGGCGGCCCCCGCGAACATCATCCCGATGCCACCGAGGACGAGGAAGCCGCCGCCGACGAACGAGAGGATGGCGAACATGGTCACCCACGGTCGCGTGCGGCGCATCGCCTCGAGCATCGTCGACACCGCGCCGGCGTAGTCGGCGTTGTTGTCGTATCCGTACGCCGGAGGTGCGGCGGCGTAGCCCTGCGGGGCGACATAGGGATTCATGTCTTGGTTCACGAGGCCCGTCCCTTCTTGGTCTGGGGACGTTAGCGGATCCGGCACGGCGGCCAAAGGGCGGGCGCTTCGGGGCTCGCCTGTTACGATGGAGCGGCGATGGAGCTCCGAGCCGAGATCGTTCGGTCTGCGCGCGCGGCGTCGGCGTCGGGCGTTGCCTGGGGCGTCCTCGCTGGCCTGGTGTGCCTGGTGGCGACGTACCTCGCCGCGAACGGGCTGACGGGCGCGCACGCAGGGGCCGCGGTCGCTACGCTGGCGATCGGCTTCGCGGCGCGGGCGCGAAGCGGGCTCGGCGCGGGCGCCGCGTTCGCGACGGCGTTCGCCGCCCTCGCGCCCATCTTCTTTCTCTCGGCCTGGCAGAACGCCAACGAGACCGTGCTGGGGCCCGGTGACTGGTGCGGGACGGGCAGGCTCATGCGCTCGGCGCAGCTCGCGCTCGTCGGCGCGCTCGTGGCGTTCGCGCTGCCCTTGGGGCTGCTCTCGATGCGCCGGCCGGTGCCGCGGCGCCGGTCGCGCCTGCCGCTCGGCGTCGTGCTGCCGGCGCTGGCGGTCATCGCGGGTGTGCTCGCCGCGCTCGGCGCCGAGCGCCTCCGGTCGCGCCCCGATATCCAAGCCTTCCGGCGCGATTTGACGGTGTACGCGACCATTCCGCCGCGGGCCGTCGACGGGCCGTGCCTGCTCTCGCGTTCGGGGTGCGACGACGTGCTGTTCTCCGACGACGCGATCACGGTCGTGCGCCACTGCTACTCCAAGACGGCTTGCCGTCTGGGCTTCGATCTGCACGACGGCCTGGGCAAGCGGCCGCCGACGCTCCTCTACGACGCCGCGGGGCCGGCGCAGGTCTTCCGCGACGTCGAGAGCCGCGCGTGGGCGCTTGCCGGCGCCGACTCGGCCTTCGTCGATCACCGCATGCGCATCGGCGTCGCCGCCGTCGAGGGCCGGCGCTCGTGGAACCACACCGTCGAGCCGACCGCCATCCGCGGCGCGATCGCGCCCGACGCGGACGCGGTCGTGTTCGGCGCGGCCGGGGCGCTCCTCGCCCTCCTCGGCGCGTTCTCCCTGCGCCGGCATGCGCGCCGTGTGGCGAGCATCCAGTCCGGCGTCGACGCCGAGATCGGAGACGACGGCTGGGTCTCCGTCGCAGGCGGGCCGGCCGAGAGCCGGCGCCCCTCACCCGGGACCGATCAGCTCGCGCCGGGGCCCGTCGTCGTCGCGGCGGACGCGCCCGTCGACAGCTACCGCGGCGCGGCCGCCCCTCCCACGTCCGTGATCGCGATCGGGACGAAGCGCGACGTGATCGAAGCGATGGAAGCGAGCGCCCACGAGCGCGCCTTCATCGTCTTCGTCGCCGCGCTGCACCTCGTGACGCCGCTCTTCGCGACCGCGCTCGCGGGGCGCGTGCTCTGATCGAAAGCCGCGCCCGCGACGTTCATCAACGGCGCCGCATCAAAGAGCCCACCATCGCGACGATGGCGGCGACGGTCACCGTGCCGAAGAGCGCCGTGAGGAGGGCGCTCGAGCCGCCGAGCTCTTTTCTCGACGACGTCATGACGACCCCGATGCCGCCGAGGGCGACGACGAGCGCGCCGACCGAGCCGACCAGGCCCACGACGGAGACCCCGCCGGCCGGCGGCGGAGGCCGCGTGGTTCGGACCAACGTCGGCGGATCGACGAGGGTCGGCGAGTGTGCCGGCGCGCTGGACGGCGTGCGGGAGATGCGGGGCCCGGCCGCTGCTTCTTGACGCTCGCGCTCGAACGCCGCGAGCTGCGACTCGAGCTCGAGCGCCGACCCGAAGCGCTCGGACGGCTGCGGCGCCATCGCGCGGGCCACGATCGTCTCGAGCACTTCGGGGACGGTGGGATCGACGTACCGGAGCGGCGGCGCGGGCTCGGTCGCGACCTTCAGGAG
>CALKVR010000115.1 GCA_938004815.1 uncultured Polyangiaceae bacterium
GCTTCGCGCGCGCGCGCGCGGGCGGGGAGCGGGCGGGCGGCGACGGGGCGGGGATGACGGAGCGGGCATGGTGGCGGGGTGAGGGCATGTCGAGCGAATCGTGACGAGGCGTCGATCCAGCGGGGATGGTGTGGCCATCGCGCGTGGATTGGCGGCTGGGAACGATCGAGGCAGGATGCCGCCGGGCATGTCGGGTGAATCGTGGCGCGACGGGTAGGGGGTCGCGTGCGTTGGTGGCGGCGCCAGGGCCGAAAAACGGCGGCGCCGCTCTTCGGAGGCCGAAACTGCGGAGTTTCGGGGGCCATCCGACGGCACGAGGTTCGCCAAGGGCGATGCATGCTGGTTCTCCATTTGACGGCACGATGCTCGGTGTTGCGGGTCGCGCTTTGCGCGGAGCCACTCGCGCCGGTGGTGTGGGGTGCGCTCCGGCGAGCGTTTCCGACGGCGCTCGGGTGTGTCCTGATGCCGAACCACTTGCACCTGATCGCGGTGGAGCCGTCGGGAGAGATCGCGGTGACGAAGTTGCGCGCGGTGATGTCTGGCGTGCGCCGGAGCGTCGCCGGAAAGGGGCTGGTCTGGGAGCGCGCGCCCGCGCCGGTGGCGGTGCCGGACGCCTTTCACCTGCTGCGGCAGCTGCGCTATGTCGCGCTGAATCCTGCGCGCGCGGGGCTGATCGACGATCCGCTCGCGTGGATGTGGTCGACACACCGCGACGTGGGAGGAGCTGTGGTGGATCCATGGGTGCGAGCGGAGACAATCGCGCGGCGCCTCGGACAGTCGCTCCACGAATTCGCCCGCACGCACCACGGATACGTCTCGGCCGATCCGACGGTGCGTGTCGACGGCACGCCGTTTCCGGTCGCGGCGAGCCCGTCGCGGATCGCCGAGCACCCGCTCGGCACCATCGCCGCCGCTGCCCGCGCCGCCACCCGAGCAAGCGCGATCGACATCCGCCGGCGGACGCCTGCACCGATTCGGGGAGGATGGCCCGGGGCATCGGCCGCGGATCGTGAAGGCGCGACGATTCGGGTCGGTTGGCCGCGGCATCTCGGGCGGATCGTCGGCTGACACCGGTTGAGTGGACATGCCCCAACGGAGGAGGGCGCACCGCCGCCGCCGCCCGCGCCGCGGGCTGCCAGACCAATTGGTTCGGCTGGTCTGGCCGCTTGCACGAGGTTGGTGCGTGCTGGACATCGAGCTGTCACCGCGCGATGAGAAGAATCCATCGTGGTCGAAGTACGCATTCAGGTCTGGGACGCTGAGGAGATCGCACGGTGGGCCGCGAAGCTGGAGCGGGTGGCGGAGACGCCTCATCGGCCGCACGGCTTTGCGCGGTGGGCGCTGGAGCTGGCGAAGTCGCTTCGCAACGCGGGAGCGGCGCTGGCGTTCGTGGACGAGGACGACGCGGACGCGGTGTTCGACGTGCTGACGCGGCTCGACACGCTGCAGAAAGACGCCGAGCACCTGCTGGAGCGCCTCGCGCCGGCGGCGGCCGAAGAGGTGACGGTGGTGCGGTCGGTGACGAGCAGCGACGACGCGGTGACGACGGTGATGTCGCTGGCCGCTCAGGGCGCGTCGTCGTCGGCGTCGCGGATCTCGAAGTAGACGGGGCAGTGATCGCTGACGCCCAGTAGCTGGCGGCCGCCACCGGCTCAGGGCTACACCGCGACGGCGATGGCGGCGGCGACGCTCCCGATCATGCCGGCGATGCCGAGGCCGACCGCGCCGACGGCGGCCATGGGGTGCCGATCGACGAACTGCGACCAACGACCCGTCATCGACTTCACGAACGTGACGGGGCACTCGATCGGGATGTCGCCGGTCGCGCGCGCGCGGAGACGATCGAGCATCGCGGTGACGCTCTGGAAGCGCGCCGCCGGATCTTTTTGAAGGCCGCGACGGATGAAATGACCGAGCTCGGCGGGGATGGCGCCGTGGGCGCAGATGGCGAGCACCGAGGGCAGGGGGTCGTTCGAGATGCCGTCGATGACGGCCTCGAGCGATGGCTTGTCTTCGAGCGGGTGCTCGAGCGTGAGCAGCTCCAAGAAGAGGAGCGAGAGCGCGTAGACGTCGCTGCGCTCGTCGAGGGCCTGGCCCTTGGACTGCTCGGGCGACATGTACATCGGTGTCCCGACGATGCACCCCGCGACGGTGGAGAAGCCGGCGAACGGCGCCGAGCTGAGCGCGGCGGGCGAGGAGGCGGGCCCGGGGTCGGCCGCGCCCTTCACCTTGGCGACGCCCCAGTCCATGAGCACGACCTCGCCGTACGCGCCGACCATCACGTTGGCCGGCTTGATGTCGCGGTGGATGATGCCGTGCGCGTGGGCGAACGCGGCCGCCTCGCAGAGGGCCATGAAGATCTCGACGCGCCGCTCGACGGTGTACTTGGCGACGTACGCGGGGTCACCCGCCGCGAGCTGCTGGATGACCGTCTCGAGGGTCTCGCCGTCGACGTACTTCATGACGAAATAGTGATCGCCCTGCTCGTCGACCCCGACGTCGTGGACGGGGACGATGTTGGGGTGCTCGAGCTTGCCGACGGTGCGGATCTCTTCGGCGAAGCGGAGGAGGGCGGCGTCGCTCTTCACCTCGTGGCGGAGGCGCTTGACCGCGACGCGCCGGCCGATGTCTTGATCGCGGGCCCCGAGCACCTCACCGAGGCCGCCCTCGCCGAGCTTCTTCTCGGAGACGTAGCGATCGCGCGCCTCGCTGACGACGCGCGGCTCGGAGCCGACCATCTCGACGCGGGGCAGGACGGTGACGCGGGGGCCGGTCGCGCGCGGGCTGATCGAGATGCCCCCCGGGGTCGGGAGGGTCGTCGTGGGCGCGAGCTCGGTCTCACCGAGCAGCGCGGCGGGGACGCTGAGCCCCGCCGGCAGCGTGTCCGTCGCCAAAGTGTCGAGGCCGACCGTCTTCCTGCGCACATCGGCGGAC
>CALKVR010000116.1 GCA_938004815.1 uncultured Polyangiaceae bacterium
GAGTCGCTCGCCCGATCGAAGTACGCAAAGGCGCCGTAGCCCACCACCTCGTCGGCCGAGCCTGCGGTGTCGCCCGAGCTGCGCAGATCGAGGCGCTCGACCCGCATGGCGCGCCGGCGCGCCACGAGGGAGAGGCCATTGATGGCGCGGGCGCCGCACGCGTGCTCGGGATCGACGCCGTCGGTCCGCTCGATCGCCGCCGCCGTCGCCTCGTCTACCCGGCGGGCGGTCGCGTACGGCAGGTAGTGCGACAGATCGGAGCTGATGATGATGCGCGTCTCGTCACCGCCCCAGAGCGCATCGATCACCGCTGCGACGTCGGCCGGGCTCGCATCACCCACGGCCAGCGGAACCACGGAGAAGCTCGGCAAGATGCGCTGGAGGAACGGCAGGTGCACCTCGAGGGAGTGCTCGCGCGCGTGCACGCCGGCGCTGACCGACACCTGCGGCATCGCGCGGAGGAGCGCCACGGCGGCCGCGTCGACGGGCACCAGACCGAGCGGCGTCTGGAGCGCGCCGGCGTCGGGGAGCACCAGGCCCGCGGCTCGAACGCGGTGCGCGGGCCCGAGGAGCACGATGCGCGCATCGTCGCCGGCCGACTCGGCCCAGGGCCGCAGCGCGGCGTAGGCGGTCGCGGCGATGGGGCCCGAGTACACGTACCCCGCGTGCGGCACCACCAGCGCCTTGGGCGCATCGGCATGGCCCGGCCGGCGCGCAGCCGCGAGGAGCCCGTCCACGTCGCGCGCGAGGAGCGCGGGCTCAGCGGGGTAAAAGAGCCCCGCGACGGACGGGGGACGGACGGAGGTCATGTCGCACCCTCATGATGCGTCGCACCACGGAGAGCGCAAGCTCGTGGTGACCTCGATCACTCGGCGGGGGTCGCGACCGGATCGGGGCTCGCCTCGTCGACCTCGGCGCGGTGACGACGCGACAGGAGAGCGTAGACCGCGGGGACGAGGTACAGCGTGAGCAGAAGCGAGAACGTGAGCCCCCCGGCGACGGCGATGCCGAGCGAGCGCCGGCTGCCCGCGGCACCGCCGAGCGAGAGCGCGATCGGGAGGACGCCGAGGATCGTCGCGAAGTTCGTCATCAGGATCGGGCGAAAGCGCGCCACCGCCGCCTCGTGAGCGGCGCCGACGAGATCCTTGCCGAGTCGCTTGTGGTGGTTGGCGAACTCGACCACCAGGATGCCGTTCTTGGTGACCAGGCCGACGAGCATGACGATGCCGATCTGGCTGAACACGTTGAGGCTCTGCTCGGTCAGGTAGAGCGTGCCGAGCGCACCGGCGATCGAGAGCGGGACGGTGACGAGGATGATCACCGGGTCGATGAAGCTCTCGAACTGCGCCGCCAGGATCAAGTACACGAGCAAGAGCGCGAAGAGGAACGCGAGCAGCGTGCTCGACGAGCTGTCGGCGAAGTCGCGCGATTCACCCGCGAGGGCGGTGCGAAAGCTCGGGGGCAACACCTCGGCCCCGACCTCGGTCATCGCGCGGATGCCGTCGCCCAGCGTGTGCCCGGGCGTGAGGCCGGCCGAGACGGTGGCCGACGGGTACCGATCGAACCGGTAGAGGGCCGCCGCCGTCGCGCCCTCACGCTCGCGCAAGAGCGCGTCGAGCGGGATCATCTCGCCCTTGCTGCTGCGCACGAAGAGCGCCTTCACGTCGCCCGGGTCGTCCCGGTCGACCTCGCGCAGCTGCCCTACGACCTCGTACTGCTTGCCGTTCATCAAGAAGTAGCCGTACCGCACGCCGCCCAGACCGAGCTGGAGGGTGCGCGCAACCTCGAGCACCGACACGCCGAGCTCGGTCGCGCGCTCGCGATCGATCTCGTAGGCGAGCTCGGGCTTATTGACCTTGAGATCGGCGTCGACGAACCTGAGCTCCGGGCGTTTCTGGGCGGCCTCGAGGAACTTCGGCAAGACCTCGACGAGCTCCTTGGAGCTGGGCGCTTGCAGAACGAACTGGAGCGGCTGGCCCGCGAAGCGGCTCCCGATCGTGGGGGGCTGGGCGGGGAACCCGCGCACCCCCGAGAACTGCCCGATGCCCTTGGCGAGCTGCTGGAAGATCTCTTCTTGCGACCGCGTGCGTTGGTCGCTCTCGACGAGGTAGACGTTCTGGACGCCCGAGTTGACGCCGCCCGCGCCTCCGAAGCCGCCCAGGATCGAGTAGGTGCGGAACACCTCGGGCACCGTGTCCGTGACCCACGTGTCGATCTGCTCGAGCTGGTGTTGGGTGAACGCGGCGGTGGAGCCCTCGGGCCCTCGCACGTTGATGCGGATGTTGGACCGATCTTCCAGAGGCGCGAGCTCGTTCGGCAGCGTCTTGAAGAGGAACCAGGTCGCTCCGATGACGGCCGCCAGGATCGGCAGGGCGACGATCCGCGCCTTCAAGAAGCCACGGAGCGTCCAGCCGTAAGCGGAGGTGACGGCGCGGAACATCGGCTCCGTCAGCCGGTACACGAGCCCGGGCTGCCCGTGCCGCAGCAAGAATCGGCACATCATCGGCGACAGAGTGAGCGCGACGAAGCCGCTGATGAGCACCGAGCCAACGACCACGACCGCGAACTCGCGGAAGAGGCGCCCGGTGAGGCCTTGCATGAAAATGATGGGGACGAAGACGACGGCCAGCGAGACCGTCGTCGAGACGATCGCGAAGAAGATCTCTCGCGAGCCCTCGAGCGCCGCTCGCATCGGCGACATCCCCTCTTCGACCTTCGTGTAGATGTTCTCGAGGACGACGATGGCGTCGTCGCACACGAGCCCGATCGACAGGACGATCCCGACCAGGGTGAGCACGTTGATCGAGAAGCCGAGCAGCCACACGAAGAGAAAAGACGAAACGATGCTGACCGGGATGGCCACGACCGGGACGAGGGTCGAGCGCCAATCGCGGAGAAACGCGTAGATGATGAGGACGACGAGGCCGAACGCGATGAGGAGCGTCTCTTCGACCTCACGCACGCTCTTCCGTACGTACTTCGTGAAGTCGTAGCCGATCTCGACCGTGTAATCCTCGGGGATCTCCTTCGAGATCGACTCGTAGCGCCGGTAGAACTCGTCGGCGATGGCGATGGCGTTCGTGTTTGGCTGCGGCACGACGGCCACGCCGATCATCTGCCGCCCCTGCCCCTTCAGACCGAAGCGAACGTCGAGCGGCCCGAGCTCGGCGAAGCCCACGTCCTCGAACCGGATGGGGCGGCCGCCCTCGTCCTTGACCGTGATGCGGTTGAACTCTTCGGGCGTGGTGAGGCGCGCCGACGTGCGGACGCCGAGCTCGGTCGAGCTGCCCTCGATGCGCCCCGACGGGAGATCGACGTTCTCTTCACCCAGCGCGCGCTGCACGTCTTGGGGCGTCACCCGGTGCGCGGCCATCCGCTCGGCGTCGAGCCAGAGCCGCATCGAGTAGCGCTTCTCGCCGAAGATGCGGACGGTGGATACGCCCGGGATCGTCTGGACCCGCTCTTTGATGAGCGTATCGGCGACGTTCGAGACCTCGAGGATGCTCTTGGTGTCGCTGCGAACCGTGAGAAACACCACCGGCGAGCTGTCGGCGTCGGCCTTCTCGACCGTGGGAGGGTCGGCGTCGGCGGGGAGGCGCCGCACCGCGCCCGAGACCTTATCGCGAACGTCGTTGGCGGCGGCCTCGATGTCGATGGCGAGATCGAACTCGAGACGGATGGAGCTGACGCCGTCGCGCGAAGTGCTCGTCATCGTGCGGATCCCCGGGATGCCCGAGAGGGCCTGCTCGAGCGGCTCGGTGATCTGCGAGTCGATGACGTCGGGGTTCGCGCCCGCGTAGTTGGTCGTCACCGTCACCACCGGCGGATCGACGGCGGGGTACTCGCGCACGCCGAGGAACGAGAAGCCGACGATCCCGAAGATGACCATCACCAGCGACATGACCGTCGCCAGCACCGGCCGCCGGACCGCCGTCTCGGCGAGCGTCATTCCTGGACCTTGCCGAGCTTCACCGGCCCGCCCGGGCGCAGGCGCAGGAGGTTCGTCACGAGGATCACGTCACCCTCGCCCACACCGCGCACGAGCTGGACCTCGGCGTCGGTCCGGACGCCGAGCTCGACCTCCACGAGCTCGGCCTTGCCGTCGGCGAAGCGGTAGACGCCGTGGCCACCGAGCGACGGGATCACCGCGAACGTCGGCACCATGAGCCCGCCCTCGGACGTCGAGAGCGGGAACTCGACCTTCACGAAGCTGCCCGGCATCAGCTTGCCGTCGGCGTTGGGCACCGCGCCCCGGACGCGCACGCTGCGCGTCTCGGCCACGACCTCGGGCTGGACCGCGACGACCTTCGCCTGGAGCGGCTCGGCTTGCCCCTCGACCGTGAACGAGAAGGTCGAGCCCTGTTGCACGAGTGAAGCGTGTCTCTCCGGGAGCGTGAAGTCGACCTTCAGCGCAGCGTCGTCTTGCAGCGTCACGAGCGTGGTTTGCGGCGTCACCATCGCCCCCTCGCTCACCTGCCGGAGACCGAGCTTGCCGTCGAAAGGCGCGCGGATGCTCGTGCGCGAGAGCGTCACCCCCAGCGAGGCGATCTGCGCCGCGATCAGCTCCACCTCGCTCTTGGCGCGCTCGTACTCGGTCTCGGACGACAGCCCCTCGGCGCGCAGCTTCTTCTGCCGCGCCTCGGTGTCGGCCGCGAGCTTCTTTTTGACGGTCAGCTCGGCCAGTTGCGCCCCGATGTCGGCGTCGTCGAGCTTGAAGAGGAGGTCGCCTTTCTTCACGCGCGCGCCGTCCACGGCCTGCACCTTCACCACCCGGCGCGTCAGCTCGGGCGCGATCGCGACCGACTCGTTCGCCACCAGCGTGCCGACCCCCGTCGTCTTG
>CALKVR010000117.1 GCA_938004815.1 uncultured Polyangiaceae bacterium
CATCGACGAAGCCGACGCGGCGAGCAGGATCGAGCGACGCATCGAGCCCGCCCTGTCGGCGACGACCATCTCCGAGGTGCGCGCCTGAGCGTAGTAGCCGGGGACGGACACGGACGATAGCTTGGTCAGCGCGCGGGACGCGTCCGCCAAGCCGATCGCGTACGAGAGCCCGGGCCCATCGCGGCCGATGAAGCGGGTCGTGAACTCGCCGCCGCGCTCGGGGGCGAAGCCCACGCCCTCGATCCACGTGGGCACGTTTCCCCAGCTCACGCGCTCGCCGATCGCGACCGCCATCTTGCTCGCGTAGCCGGTCTCGGGCACCGCGATCGAATCGACGAGGAGCGCCTGACCGCGAAAGGTGAAGAAGGTCACCAGGCGAATCGGGAGGGTCGAGGCCCGATGCTCCACCCGGAGCACCCCCGGGCGCGGCTGCGAGCACAGGACGACCGGGGCGCGGACGGCGCTGAGCGGATCGTGGATGGCGGGCGAAACGCCGGAGAGCTCGTCGCGGGCGCCCTTGGGCCCGAAATCGACCACGCTGCCGTACTCGCGCGAAACGACGGCGACCATGCCGTCGTTCTCGAGGATGAAGTCGCCCGGCTCGGCGTCGACGCGGGGCCCCGAGAGCGGAACGTCGGACTTGGACAGCACCGGGCCGACCGTCCCCTCTCCGACGGGAACGAGCTCGGCTGGCTCGATCCGAGGCACGTTCGCGCGCGAGCCTCCGGCTTCGCACGCGCTCGCGAGGGCGAGCCCCAGCAGGAGAGCCAGGACGAAAGCGGCGCGCATCGAGCGAAAAGACGCTACGCCACCGACGGACGCCTCACAACCTCGGTGGCGTGACGCGCGGCGCGCTCGACAAGCGGGCCAGGAACTTTGGTAGCCTGCTGGGCCCCGGCAATGACGATCTCGATCGAGGTCATCCCGCTCGGGCCGGTCGCCGTCGGCGCCCGAGCCTGGAAGCACCGCAATCGACGGCTGCTGACCGCGATCGTGAAGGCCACGTTCACGATCAACCACGACGGGCCGATGACCATCACGCAGCCCGCGCCGGTGGTCACCGAAGAGCGCCACTTTCGCAACAACCCCGTCGCGAGCCTGGTTCGGGCGAGCGATCTCGCGCTCCTCGTGCCGAAGCCCGAGGTCGTCGTCGTCGGCCACGCGCACGCCGGCGCAGGGCAAAAGCTCGCGAGCACGACCGTCCGCCTCGCGGTCGCCCGCGGTACGAACATGCTCATCAACAAGCGGCTCGACATCGTGGGCGACCGGCGCGCCAAGCCCGGTGAGCCGCCCCCCGAGCCGACGCCGTTCGAGAAGATGCCCGTGCTCTATGAGCGCGCGCTCGGCGGGATCGCGAGCCGCGAGAACCCCGTAGGCGTGGGGCTCGGCGCAGACGAAAAGGGCTACCTCACCCTCCCCAACGTGCAGCACCCGCCCCAGGGCGGCGTGAACCCGGCCGGGCTGGGCCCGATCCCCAGCGCCTGGCCCATCCGCCAGAAAAAGCGCGGGAGCCTGAGCTGGTCGGCCGCGAACGCCGCGCTCGACGTCGACGTGCCCGACGATTTCGACGACGCGTACT
Source organism: uncultured Polyangiaceae bacterium (assembly GCA_938004815.1). Taxonomy (GTDB): domain Bacteria; phylum Myxococcota_A; class Polyangia; order Polyangiales; family Polyangiaceae; genus Xiheicaenibacterium. The sequence continues at coordinate 1,580 of CALKVR010000117.1, forward strand.
ACCAGACGGCTCCTGCCGACCAGCAGGTGGCCGAGCTGCTCGGCGGCGAAATGATCGCGCTCGTCAACATGCACCCCGAGATCGGCACGCTCCGAACCACGATCCCGAACCTGCGCGCGCTCGCGATGGCGCAGACGACGAACGGCGAGCGCATCGCGTTCCCGCTCCGCATCGACACGGTTCACATCCAGCCGGACATGTTGCGGGCCGAGATCGTCTACCGCGGCGCCACCCCCATGTCGGACGCGCAGCTCAAGCACCTCCGGTTGGCGGGCGCGATCGAAGACGCCGAGACGTCGTTCCAGTTTCCGGATCTGTCCGGCGTCGGCGGCCTGGTCGCCGGCCCTGGAG
>CALKVR010000118.1 GCA_938004815.1 uncultured Polyangiaceae bacterium
CCCCCGCCGCCTGTCGACCCCTGTCCGGCGATCGCAGCGGCCGGCCCAGGCTTCGCCTCCGTAGCGGCCTATGCCAACCGTACCAGGGCACTTCGGCGGGACGGCACCGCAATCTGCTGGGGCAAGGAATACTATGGAGGCGAGTGCCTCGCGTCCCAACCAGGTTCGGCGCCTACGCAGTATCCGACCCCAGTCGAAAGCCTAGGACTGAGTTGCCTTTCATCGCTATCGGAGGCCGATGAATCGGGCGCCGCGCTCACGGCCAGGGGCGAGGCCTTGCTATGGTCAGACAATCTCGGCGGAGAATTGAATCCCACAGAGCCGTTTCCAAACGAAGCGGGGATGCCGATTCACCGAATTGCCGGGCTCGGTTGGCTCAACGCGATTCGGACCGGCAAGCGCGGCGCCGCAGCGATAGATCTGGAGGGTAGGATCTGGCGATGGGGCTTCCTTTGGAACCGGATCGAAGAGCCGGAACGTGTCGCCGTTCCCGGAACCGTGCTGGCGTACGACCTTGGAATCGGGCATCTCTGCGCGGTCAACGACCGAAATGAGGTTTGGTGCGTGGGGAGCAACTACTGGGCGCAGCTCGGCGACGGAACAACGACAGAACGGTTGGCGCCTGTCCAACCATCGGGTCTGCCGGCTGCCAGCGGGATTGCGTTGGCAGGGGGTCACTCGTGCGCCATCACGACCGAGGGTGCCATCTGGTGCTGGGGCTGGGATACGGGCGGATTCGGTCGAGGCGTCGTTCCCGGGCAGGATGAGTTTATTGCCACTGCAGTTCCGACATCGCCACTCCCTGCGGCTGTGAAGGTAGACATCTCGCCTAGCGGTGGCTGCGCGGTGACCGTAGACGGCGATCTTTACTGCTGGGGACATACCGGTGGACGGTTCTCCCAGGATCCTGACATCGACTTCCTTCCGGACCCCACGCTGGTGCCCGAGCCCGGGAAAGTCGTTGACGTTGCGGTTGGTGCAGCGCATGCCTGCGTCGTTCGCGTTGACGGAGCTGTCTGGTGCGCCGGTGACTCAGCAATGGTGGGCTCCGTCCGTGCGCCCGACGACACGAGCTGGGGTCCGATTGCGGCGCAGTAGCGACCTCCTCGACCCGACCGAGGTTCTCACGATAAACGAGCTCTACGATCTGCCTCACGGCTACGGCGACGATCCCGCCGACTACACCGTGCCGCCTGGGCGCGGCTGCGATCCGATCGAGCCGCTGAACGGGATGCCGTGGAATGGCGGGCCCGAGGGGCCGACGATGATCATCCAGCACAACGGGGAGGGCCTCGGCTGCAACGCGCTCGCGATGCACATCATCCCGCGGAGTGGCCCCGTCTCCCCGTCGCTCTCGCTCACCATCGCCTGCAACAGCAACGGCGCGGGGGGCTTTGGCGTAGGCGAGATGAACGACCTGTATGACCTGCTCCGCACGGTGGAGGGGAGCCAGCTTTGGCCCACAGGTGATCTATGGGACGAAGCGTAGCCGTGGGCGCGTTCCTCCTTGCGTGCGCCTTCGCGGCGAGCGCTTGCGGAGACGCCGACGCTACGGGCGACACCACACCGCCTCCGCCCCCTCCCGTTGATCCGTGTCCTCAGATTGCGCTGGCAGGTCCCGGCTTCAAGTCGGTGTCTGCGGACACGCGGATCGCGATGGCGCTGCGAAAGAACGGCACCGTGGTATGTTGGGGGAACCAATCTAGCGGCGACGAGTGCCTGGGTGAGCTCAACGGAACAACCGATTGGTATTACGAGCCGGTCGAGAGCCTTGGCCTTTCGTGCGTCATCGCGCTGGTGATGTCGGACGAGTATGGCACGGCGCTGACCGCGCGAGGGGAAGGGCTCCTCTGGTCGCAGAACGCTGGGGGCGATCTCAATCCGACGGAGCCTTGGCCGAACGACGCGGGAATGCCGATTCGAAAGGTTGTTGGACTGGGCAAGCTTGAGATGATACGGACCGCCCTACGTGGGGCTGCCGCCGTGAACGAGGCCGGTGATCTCTACCGCTGGGGCTTCCTCTGGAACCGGATCGAAGAGCCGGAGCTTCTCGAGGTCCCCGGCATCATCACGTCCTTCGACGTGGGCCTGTCTCATCTCTGTGCGGTCAACGATGCGCACGAGGTGTGGTGCGTCGGAGAAAACGGCTGGGGGGTGGTGGGCGACGGCACGCAGATAGATCGGGCGCAGCCCGTGCAGGTGCTGGGGCTACCCGACGCGTCCGCGGTGGCGGTCTCGGGTAGCCATACCTGCGCGATAACGACCGATGGTGCGGTGTGGTGCTGGGGATGGGACCGCGGCGGCTTCGGTCGAGGAGTCGTGCCCGGTAGCGACGACTTTATTCTGCAGCCCATTCCGTCGACGCCCTTTCCGCCGGCCGTCATGCTCGATCTCGATCCCGCTTCGGGCTGCGCGGTGACCGTCCATCAAGACCTGTACTGTTGGGGCAAGAATTGGTACGAGCGGTTCGATCCGGACCCCGATGTCGAGCTCCTCACCGAGCCGACGCTCGTGCCAGGCGCAGGGAAGATCCTAGAGGTCGCGCTCGGCATCATGCACGTGTGTGTGCTCCGCGTCGACGGTACGATCTGGTGCGCTGGGGAGCCAACGTATCTTGGCTCGGTCCGGGCACCCGGCGACACGAGCTGGGGCCCGATTGCTGCACAGTAGGCGACCGAACGGCGGGAGCGACGGCCAGACGATCATCATCCAGCACAACGACGCGCGCGCCGCCGGATGACAGCCGCCGCTGCTGCGGCCGCGAGGCCGACCCAAGCCAGCGAGCCTGCGGGGCTCGCAGGCGTCGAGCACTCGCAGCCGTCCTCGGACCCCGCGGCCTCGTCGCAGTCGTCGCCCAGGCCATTGAGCGGCTCGGGGCTGCACGAGCCGTCGCGGCCGGGCGGGTAGACCGCGCAGATCGCCTCGACGTCGTCGGGCTCGAGCGAGCGCAGCGTGATCGAGCGCGGCGGGTAGTCTTGCTGCATCGTGGCGTCGGCCACGGGTGTGTGCGCGAGCCCCAAGAAGTGCCCGACCTCGTGGGTGAGGATGCTCAGCAGATCGACCTCGACGTCGGTGTCGGTCACCGAGAACGCGGCGTTCTCGCTGTTGAGCTCGATGTCGGCGTCGCGGATCTCACCGGTGTCGAGCGCGTACGTGACCGTGGTGAGCGCGAGCGCGCTCTTGCCGTACGCCCAGCCGTCGTCACGAAAGACGATCAGGTTGGCGTTCTTGGTCTCCGAGTCGAACGTCTGCTCCGAGCAGCTCACCGGGCCGAGATCGCTCGCCACGATGCTGGGCTTGCCGCCGCCGCAGTCGGCCTGCGACCAGGTCTCGAACGCCTGCGCGACGATCTCGCGCGTGGTCGCCAGGCTCACCTCGGACGAGGCGTCGCGCTGCACCGAGAACCCGACGCACGTCGATGGCCAGAAGATGGGGATGCCGCAGTCGTTCGACTGCGCCGGCTCGCAGACCTTGCCGACCTCTTCGCCGCACACCGCGGTCCGGCAGTAGGCATCGGCGTGACCAGCCCACAGGGCTACGGTGGCCGCGCTCGCGACCCCGGCGGCAAACGCCGCGAAGCGGATGTGGCGCGTCACTTCTTGATGGCCTTCGCCGCGGCCTGGATCGACACGGTGGCGTCGCCGAGCGTCTTGCCGACGAGCTTGGCGCGCGCCGGCTCGCGCGGGCCGCGCTTGTCGACGAGGCGCCCGGTGTCGGGGCTCGACTTCAGCCTGACGACGCCGTCCTTTTCTTCGAGCGGGTAGTGGCCCTGCGCCATGCCCGCGATCGTGATCGCATCGCCCGACTTCGCGAGGAAGACGACGGCGCGGCCGCCGATCGTGAACTGCGCCTCGCCCGCGACGTGCTGGCCGATCTTGCCGACCTTGCCGCCGAGCGTCCGCACCCAGACCTCGTCTTGCTTGGTGCCGGTCACGGTGTCGTGCACCACGAGCTTCGTGTACGTGACGATGCGCTTCGAGCCGCCGACCTCTTCCCACCGAGACGAGCGCTCGATGGCCTCGACGACGGCGACCGTCTGTGAGAGCTCGACCAGCTCTTCGAGCGTCAGGTTGACCGCGGTCGTCGCGGACGCCTCGTGGGTCGGAGCCCAGTCCCCGGCCCGCTCCGAGAGGAGATCGAGCCCGAGGGTGCCGCCCACGGCCAGGGCACACAAGCCAGCAAACCAAGCGCGCATGGGCGTCGAGCGTAGCAGATTGCCGAGCCTGGGTAGGTACTCGTGCTCACGACGAGGCCCGCCGTGATTTCAGCCCCCCGGGCCCCGTCACGAGGACGTGCGGGGGGTGATCTGCTAGGAAGGTCGCGAGATGGACGACAGCCTGACCATCGGGACCTTTACCTTCCGTTCGCGGCTCTTCGTCGGAACCGGAAAGTACAAGGATCTCGTCGAGACCGAGCGGGCCATCACTTCTTCCGGCGCCGAGGTGGTCACCGTCGCGCTGCGCCGCGTCGATCTGAAGGCACGAGGCGAGGGCTCGCTCTTCGCCGTCCTCCAGCGCACGAAATCGACGATCCTCCCCAACACCGCCGGTTGCTACACGGCCGACGACGCCCTCCGGACGGCGCGCCTCGCGCGTGAGCTCCTCGGTACGCCTCTCGTGAAGCTCGAGGTCATCGGCGATGAAAAGACGCTGTTCCCCGACAACGAGGCGACGCTCGAGGCGGCGCGCATCCTCGTAAAAGACGGCTTCACCGTCCTGCCGTACTGCATCGACGACCCCATCGTGTGCAAGAAGCTCGAGGACGCGGGTTGCGCGGCCGTCATGCCGCTCGCGGCGCCGATCGGCTCCGGCCTCGGCATCCGCAACCCCTACAACCTCGCGATCATCCGCGACCAGTCCAAGGTCCCGCTCATCGTCGACGCCGGCGTGGGCACGGCGAGCGACGCCGCGCGCGCGATGGAGCTGGGTTGTGACGGCGTGCTCATGAACACCGCCATCGCCGGCGCGCGGGATCCGATCCTCATGGCCCAGGCGATGCGCGACGGCGTCGCCGCCGGCCGCGCCGCCTTCCGCGCCGGCCGCATCGAGCGGCGCCTCTACGCGTCGGCCTCTTCGCCCATGACCGGGCTCATCGACTGAGGCCGCGTGACCGTCCCCGGCTCCGCGATCCTCGTCTTCGTCGCCGCTCTCGCGGTCGCGCCGTTCCAGTGCCCGAGCGCACCCGACCCCGACAAGCGCCGTGAAGAGACGCCCGGCGAGGCGCTCCACGATCTCGCCAACGAGTTCGGCAAGGCCGGCGATCGCGAGGCGCAGATCCGAACGCTCAAGTACTTGATCGAGAAGTACCCGCGGAGCCGCCACGCCGTCGAGGCGCACCAGGAGCTCGAGGCGATGGGCGTCAGCTCGCCCGACCCGCGCGATCTCGCCGACCCGGCCGGGGCCACACCGCCCGCGTCGGCGTCCGCCTCGCCGGATTGACCGGCCCCTGGGTCGCAGCTTCTCGCCGTTTGGGAAGCTGATACCTTCGGCGCATGATGCACCCCGCTCGTCTCGTCGGCGTGATCTCGATCCTGCTGGTAGGGGCGGCCTGCGGAGACCCCGAGATCGTGAGCCAACCGACGGGGGGCAGCAGCGGCGAGGGGGCGAGCGGCCAGGGCGGCGAGGGGGGCAAGACCGACTTCGCGACGTCGTCGATGGCGACCACGTCGACGATGGGCGGGCCGTGCGACGGCGTCGTCTGTGATCCAGGGCTCATGTGCGAGCCTCAGAACAACATGCCGTCGTGCGTGGCGATCACGTGCCCCGAGGCCATGTGCGGACCGACGGAGGAGTGTCAGATCTTGCCGAACGGCGGAGCGATCTGCGTCGACATCTCGTGTAGCGACGACGTCAACTGCCCCGTCGACCAGTTCTGCAACGGGACGATCTGCGTCGACGACACCTGCATCGCCGGCGCTTCGACCTGCATGGGCGACGTCGTCTACGAGTGTCCCTCGAACGGGAGCGCCCTCGAGCCAAAGCTCACGTGCGATGGCGGCGCGTACTTCGTCAGCGCTTGCGTCGACGACGGGATGGGCAAGGCGTTCTGCGGCTGCCAAGACGACTGGGATTGCCCGGCGAATACCGTCTGCGACGTCGACCAGTGCGCCGGCACGGGGGTCGAGCCCACGTGCTCGCTGCCGCCGGTGCCGTTCACGCAGCTCTTGCCGTCCCCCGAGATCGTCTGGGGCGGCTCCGGCGAAGCGAGCCGGCTCGCCACCGGCAAGCCGTACGAGAAGTCGGCGCAGGTCGTCATGACGCCGCTCGTCATCAACCTCGACGACGACAACGGCGACGGGCAGGTGAACGAGCGAGATTTTCCCGAGATCGTCTTCATGACGTTCTGCGACTCGCAGTTCACGACGAACGGCGTCCTGCGTGCGCTCCACGGGGGCGGCCCCCAAAAGGGCGCCGACTTCTTCGCGGTGTGCGGCGCCGACGTGTGGCAGGAGGGCGACGCGCTGCCCACGAGCTGCGCGACGGCCGCCGACAACTGCAGCCTGGCGACGCTCAACTCGACGGCGGCGCTGGCGGCGGGCGACATCGACAACGACGGCCTCCCCGAGATCGTGGCCATCACCGAGGGTCGAGGGCTGCAGATCCACCGGGCCGACGGCACGATCGCGCTCACCACCGCGGGCGCCCTGTGGCCGTCGACGGGCTACTCCAACCCCGCGCCCGCGATCGCCAACGTCGACAACGCCGGCTATGCCGAGGTCGTCGTCGGGCGGTACGTCTTTACGTTCGGTGACGACGGCAACGGCAACCTGGTCTTCGTCGACCAGTTCTCCGGGTCGCTCATGAGCGGGACTCAGGGGCAGGGCCCCGTGCCCTGCGTCGCGAACCTCGTCGGCGACACCCGACAAGAGATCGTGGCCGGCACCACCGTCTATGCCATGCCGCAGCCGCCCGCGGGCGCGACCACGATCGCCGACTGCGCGATGTTCCCACCGTCGACACCCGAAGAGACCGCCTTTTGCAGCGGGCAGCTGCTCGTGGCGTGGGACGGGCAGACGGTGAACGGCGCGGCCGCGATCCCCAACGCGCAGCGCGACGGGTTCTGCGCGGTGGCCGATATCCTCGGCGTCGATCCGGTCCTCGCCCCGAGCCCCACGAACCCGCTCGATGGCAACCCCGAGGTCGTCCTCATCAACGAGGGCACGCTCCTCGTCCTGGAGGGTGCCACCGGGACCCTCCGCAGGAGCATCTCGCTCGGCGCGGGGACCGACGGCGGCGCGCCCAACGTCGACGATTTCGACGGCGACGGGTTCCCCGAGGTGGGCTCTGCCTTCGGTACCTCGTACTTCGTGGTGGATCTCCAGGACACGACGACCGAGTGCCCGGCGTGGCCGAGTGTCCTCGACGACGCGATCTCGCTCACCGGCCCCCAGAGCAACCCACCCCGAACGCCGCCGATGATGGGGTGCGCGACCGACGCCGACTGCGAGGCGGTTACCCCCGGCACGACGTGCAACGAGACGACGGCCGAGTGCATCTGCCTCCACAACGGTTGGAAGCGCAAGACCGAGGACGACTCCAGCCGCGTGACGGGCTCGAGCGTGTTCGACTTCAACGGCGATGGCGGCGCCGAGGTCATCTACAACGACGAGTGCTTCTTCCGCATCTACGACGGCCTGACGGCCAGCGTGCTGTTCAAAGAGGCGAGCGAGAGCCGGACGCGCATCGAGTATCCGGTCGTGGCCGACGTCGACAACGACGGGAACGCCGAGATCGTGTTCGCGACGTCGAACGAGTCGGGCTTTTGCTCCGTCGGCGGCAGCTACGACTACAACAACGGCATCGAGGTCTGGGGCGATCCCTCGGACACGTGGGTCAGCGCCAGACGGATCTGGAACGAGCACGCCTACCACGTCACGAACGTGACCGAGGGCGGGTCGATCCTCGCGCCCGAGCCCGAGAGCTGGAAGGTCTACAACGGCCGCATCTACGACACGTACCGCTCGAACCCGCGCTCGTACGGGATCGCCCCCGACCTCGTGGTCGGTGCGGTGCAGTTCAGCTCGGTGGGCGACAGCTGCGGCGCCCTCGGCGACGTCATCGACATCACCTTCGAGATCGCGAACGTCGGTGATCTGCGCGTCGGCCCCGGGATCGTCATCCAGTTCGAGGGTACGTGGAACGCGCTTTCCCTCACCGAGACGCTGTACGCCGATCTCGCCACGATGACCCCCCTCGAGGTGGTGCTCCAGTCGAGCCTCGAGCCGGGCGATTCCATCCTCCTCACCGTCACGTACGACGCGACCCAGAACACACCCGGTACACTGCCCGACGTGGTCAACGTCATCGCCGACGCGACGTCGGCGGCGAGCGAGTGCAACGAGACGAACAACGAGCTCGCGGAGCCCGTCGTCGCCCCGAACGCGCTCGCCGATCTGCGCATCGAGCTCGGCGCGGTGACCGGCAACTGCCCGCCGACGGTGGCGACGACCGTCTTCAACGACGGCACGGTCGCGGTCGTGGGCGTCATCGTGCGCTACTACGCCGGCGACCCCAACCAGGGCGGCTCGCCCATCGTCGACGTCCCGGTGCCCGGGACGATCCCTGCCGGTGGGTCGGTGATGCTGAGCCCGACCCTGATGGGTTTCCCGAGCTCGGCGACCGGCGTCACGATCTTCGCTATCGTCGACCCCGACAACGCCATCCCCGAATGCAACGACGGCAACAACAAGGACGCGGCCGCCCAGCAGGTCTCGTGCGGCCCCTCTTGAGAGCATAGGGCGCGGTGGAGCCGTCCTGGAGCGACCTCCTGTTCCTCGAGTCACTCGCCCGGACGGGCTCTGCACGCGCGGCCGGCCGTGATCTCGGGGTGGCGCCGTCGACGATCTATCGCCGCATCGCGGCGCTGGAGCAGACGGTCGGGTTTCCGTGCCTGGATCGCGGCCGAGGGATCACGCCCGCCGGTCGCGAGCTGGCGGCCCTGGCGCGGGCGACGAGCGATTCGCTCGGCGAGATCGCGCGGCGCGCCCGTGAGCGGCGGATCGAGGTGCGCGGCACGGTCACGCTGACGACGATCGACGGGTTCACGCCGCTCCTCGCGGCGCCGCTCGCCGAGATGAGCGCCGTCTATCCGTCGCTTCGCGTCGACGTCCAGGTGTCCGAAGGCGGCGGACCGAGCCTGAGCCGCCGGCAGGCCGAGGTCGGCATCACGTTGATCCAGGCGCCGCCGGCGGCGCTCGTGCGGCGCCGCCTCTTCGCGGTCGAGTGGGCGATCTACGGGACGCGGTCGGTCGCCGCCGATCCGGCGAGCGCGCGGTGGGTGGTGCTGGCGCGTCCCCACGACAAGTCGTGGCTGGGGGCGTGGGAGGCCAAGCATGTCCCGGTTGCTCGTATCGCGGCCGCCACGGCGTCCCGGCGCCTGCTCGTGGACCTCGTCGCCGCCGGCGTGGGGCTCGGGCTCTTGCCGCGCCGCCTCGCCGAGAACCACCCTGGCCTCGTCGAGGTCGCGATGCACAAGAGCTCGGTGGCCGCCCTGACGAGGCCGGCCTGGCTCGTGTTTCACCCCGAGCTCCGCCGGGATGCCCGGGTGGTGGCGCTGGTCGACAAGCTCGCGGCCCACCTGGCCGGGTGACTGTCGCATCCGTGCGAGGCACTCTCGCATCCTTGCGACATGAGCCCGCGGCTCGCCGCGCGTAGGACGGGCTCATGAAGACGCGACTCCTCCTCCTGTTGGGCGTGGCGGCGGCCTCGATCGGTTGCCGGGCGCATCCTTGTGGCGATCGCTCCGCGGAGCTGCCGTCGGTGCTCGAGGGCCTGCCGGTCGTCGAGGACGGCGGCAAGGTCTGCTACGCGAGAGAGAACGAAGGCGAAGCGACGATCATGTACTGGGGCGGCAAAGACGTGCGCAGTCAGGTCGCGGTGAAGCTCATCGCGAAGATGAGCAGCGCGGGGTGGTCCCAGTACGAGCCGAGCGGTCCGTACGCGCCGCCGCCCGACCCCGACATGTACCGCTTCCGGAAAGACGACCAGCGCGTCCACGTCCGCATGAGCCTCGGAGAGACGCCGCGGTTCGGAGCGAAGCTCCCCGCCGAGTCGCTCACGCTCAACGTCAGCCACGAGGTGGTCGAGCCCAAGGCTTCGCGCGGCAAGGGGCGCTGACGCCTGCTCGCGGCGTCGCGCTGCGTTCGCGCGCGCCTGCGTCACCGCTGTCGCACGTTGGGGAACCCCACGCGCCGGTCGGTTCGCTCTTGGCCGTCGCACGGGGGCGCCTCGATCACGGCGAGCTGCGCGGCGTCGGCGCCGCGCGCGACGAGGGCGGCCTTGACCTTCTCGGCGCGCTGCTTGGCGAGCGCGCGAGGCTCGTTCAGCGCGCAGCGGCCCTCGACGTCGCTCATGAGATCGGGGTTCTCTTTGTAGAACGCGGCGAGCGCGTCCAGGCTGGGCGCCGACTCGACCGAGAGCGCGGTCGAGCCGGGCGCGAACACGATCTTCTCGAGGATCGCGATCTCTCGCCGCGGGATGATCATGAGGCAAACCCGCGGTGCGGGGCACCCCGGCTGATCGCGCCACTCGTTCGCGTGCGCGAAGGCGTCGGGACACCGATCGTGCATGTCGGCGACGCCGTCGCCGTCGGTGTCTTCGGGCGGGGCGCGAAAGAGCGGCGGCTCGGCGCTCCCGCCCGCCGCCGCGGTGGTCGCGGGCGTCGGCGCCGCCTCTTTCGCGCCGGAGCACCCGGCCGTCGTGGCCAGCACGGCTGCCACCCAGCGCGAGCGACGGCGGAGGATCGCAGCTCTGTCAGGGTCGTCGTCGCGGCCCGGGCTCACCTCGTCGAGGGTACCAGAGGATGCACGTCCTGCTAGTCGACGCGCAGGCCGTAGAAGTGGGTCGTTCGGCGAGAGACGCCTTCGAAGTCCGGGAGGGTGAGGCGCGCGATGGCGCGCTTCACGCAGCGCGGAAACCCGGCGCCGCTCGGGCCGTCGAGGACGGTGACGCCGATCGCCTCCCACGTCCCGCCGGCCGCGACGTCGGCCTCGAGCATGACGCTCACGCGCCCGACCTCGGGATCGGCCGCGCGCGCGCAGGCGCGAACGAGGGCGTCGCCGCGCCCGAAGACCACCGGCAGGTAGGCTGTCGACAGATCGCCGTCGTCGGTCGTCGGGCGGACGATCGCGAGGCGGTGCTTCGCGCTCACGTCGGCCCCGCGGAAAGGCTCGAACGCGATCGTGTCGAGCGCCGCCGCCACGCACCGCTGGATGGACAGGTTCTCGGGGTCGAGCCCGGTCGAGAGGGCGACGCGCACGACGCGGCCCTGTGCGCCGATCGTGACCTCGGCATCGATCGCGCGCGGGTGATCGTCGCGGGCGCCGAGCCGGCCGTGTACGCAGGCGTTGGTCTGCGTCAGGCGCTGCGCGATCGCTCGGCGGACGGCCTCGGGCGTCGGCCGGCCCGCCACGTCGATCGGGGGCGGACGCGGGCGATACTTCGGCTGGATCATGGCGAGCTCGTGCTCATCGAGGCCACTCGAGCTCGCCCAGTCGCGAAGGGCCGACGAGTCGATGTCCCCGATCACGTCGTACCGGAATGCGGCGTCTATCGCCCGCGCTGCTTCCAAGCCGAGATCGGCCGCGAGCAACGCGCCAACCGCGCAGAGCCGGAGGGCGTCGCCGCCGACCTCCGCCGGCGGATCGTCGTCGACGAAGCGCGGCGCGCGCACGCCGCCCGCCGGGCTCTCCGGAAACTGTCCGGCCTGCCAGTAGGCGTGGAGCCGGTCCAGGTTCCGGGCCCGCGCCGCCCGGAGCGCCGGCGGCCAGTCGGACACGTCACGCGCCCGGAGGCGCCCCTCGACGTAGGCGAGATGCGTCCGGACCCGGTCGATATCGGCCGCCTCCGGCGCCGGTGCCTCTCCGTACGCGTCGACCCAGCTCGCGTCCCCGCCCACGTCGTTCACCCGATCGTCGGGCCCCCGATCGTCGGGCCCCCGATCGTCGGGCGCCGGATCGGCATCCGCGAGACAACCCGAGAGGAGCAGCACTCCGAGACAGCGCAAACGTCGCATGACGATCCCTGTGGCGAGGACCTGACCGAACGTGACCGCCCGCACTACCCCCCGAACGCGAGGCGCACGATCGTGGGGAGCACGTCGGCGGCACGCGCCCGCACGCGGTGCGACACGATCTCGCTGACCTCCGACTCGCCCGGGTTGATCTCGACCACGGGCAAGCCCATGCGGCGGGCCGCGACGACGGGCTCGGCGATGTACGGAAACACGCTGGTCGTGCCGACGCTGAACACCAGATCGAAGCCCCGCTCGAGCTCGCGCGCATAGACCTCGACGGCGGGGATGGGCAGCATCTCACCGAACAGGACGACGTTCGGGCGCTCGATCGCGGCACAGGCTCGGCACGTCGGGGGAATGGGGAGCGCGGCGTAGTCGACGACGTCGCGCTCGCCCGGGCAGCCGGTGCAGATCAGGCGGCGCACGGTCCCGTGGATCTCGATGACGTTCCGTGAGCCGGCGTCGCGGTGCAGACCATCGACGTTCTGGGTGAGGACCCACGTGCGTGGCACCCGGGCTTCGACGGCGGCGATCGCCATGTGCCCCGCGCTGGGCTTGGCCCCGCGGCAGGCTCGTTCGATCTCGGCGATGTGTCGCCAAGAGATGTCCGGGCGCCGGGCGAACATCGCGCCGCTCAGCGCCACCTCGATGGGGAGGCCCTCGTCGGTCTCACGACCCTCGTAGAGCCCGCTGATCCCCCGGTACGTCGGCAGGCCCGAGTCGGCCGAGACGCCCGCGCCGGTGACGAAGAGGATGCTCGTCGCCTCGCGCATCAGCGCGGAGACTTCTTCGAGCGACGGGTCGGCCACGAGAGATGGCGTATCACGTCGCTCGGGGGGGCGGCCATTCGTGCACGGGCGCGCCCTCGGCGGCGCGAGCGGCGTACGCCTCGGTCAGGCGGGCGCAAGCGGCTTCGCGGGAGGGCGACAGGCTCATGAGCCGGTCGAAGGTTCCGCGTTGCCAGGCGGCGCCGCTCTGCCCGCTTCGCGCTCTCTTGCGCACGATCTCGATCGCCCGGGCCGCGTCGCGCGCGCCGACGCCGTGGGCGGTGAGCGCGCTCTCGGCGCGGTCGCACAGCTCGAGCACGACGTCCGAGGCGCGCCGGATGGTTGGAAGGGCGCTGCGCCTCGGCCAGAACAGCCGCGCTTCGAGTCCGCTACGGGCCGCCTCGTGGAAGTTGCGACGCGCCAGATCGAACGGAATCGACGCGAGCCACGCGTCGGCGTCGTCGCGCAAAGCCAAGGTCGCCCCGACGGCGAGCGCCGCGTTCGCGGCCATGTCGACCGCCGTCGGGCCTGATGCCATGGCGCGCAGCTCGACGCGCAGGTGGCCGTCGCCCGCCGGATCGTAGACGGCCCGATTCCAGCGCCACACGGTGCTCTGGTGCAGGCGCAGCTCGCCGAGCGCCGGTACGCCGCCGTCGGTGACGACGCCGAGGGGGTCTTCGGTCCCGACGACGGGCAAGAGCGGCGGGTGCATCGCTACCGCCTCGGCGAAGAGCTCGAGCGGCCCCCGGCGGACCCAGCCGTGGCCGAACGAGACGCGCGCGGGGCGCCAATCGTCCTCGCTCGCGCCCGGGCGGTCGTCGGTCGCCTGTCGGAAAAGCGCGATGCGCGTCTCGTCCCAGAGCACTCGACCGAGAAACAGCGGCGAGTTGGCGGCGACCGCGACGAGGGGCGCGGTGACGAGGGTGGCGGCGTTGAACGTGGCCGCGAAGTCCGCCGGTGTGCACCGCAGATGGACCTGGAGCGACGTGTTGGCGCCCTCCGCCGTGACCTCGTCGCAGGTGGTCTCGATCGCCTCACGCCCCCGGATCACGAGCCGGAACAGGCCGCCTTGGGCCTGCTTGATGGCGGTCGAGAGCGCCCGGTACCGCCGCTTGTCGCTCATCATCGAGCCATCGAGGTGCGCTTCGGCGATCGTCGGGAGGATTCCGATCGCGACGGGGCGTCCGCCGAACGGCTGGGCGGCGTGGCCGACCGCCGCGATTGCTTCTTCGAACGCCCGCTCGAGCGCTTCGAACGGTGCGCCCGAGAGCGCGACCGGAGGAGCGTTGAACTCGAGGTTGAAGCGGCTCAGCTCGGTGGTGAAAGCGGGTCCGAGGCGGGCGAGGACGCTGTCGGCGCTCGGTAGGGGCGCGCCGTGCTCGTCCACCAAGTCGAGCTCCACCTCTGCGCCGATGGTTATAGGGCCCTCGCCGAAGCCGGGGCGCGCGAGCACGCGCTCGAGAGCGACGAGGCTGGCCTCGAGCCGCCGAAGGAACGCACGCCGATCGTGCTCGGTGAACGACTCGCGATCGATCTCGAGGCCCATGACCATTTTCGTCGGGGCACACGCCATGCCAGGCTCTGTCGCGTGCCTGCCCTGCGCGTCGTCCAGATCACCGAACGAAGCACGGTGCCCGATGCGGAGGTCATCGCGCGCATCGACCGAGCCGGTCACACCGGGCGCAGGCGCGCGGGCGATTTCGTGGTGGTGCTCCGGGACAAGGGCCTCGCGAAGGTAGAGCGCGCGCGTGCGGCCGCGCACTTGCGCGCGGCCACCCGCGCGGCGGGGTGTCTCCTGTTCGTCGCCGGCGACATCGAGCTCGCGCGCAACGTCGCTGCCGACGGCGTGCACCTCGCGTCCGACGAGGTCGACCGGATC
>CALKVR010000119.1 GCA_938004815.1 uncultured Polyangiaceae bacterium
GGCTTGATCAACGGCACCCAGTACGCGATGGCGATCGCTGCCGTCGACGACCTCGGCAACCCCGGCCGCCTCTCCGAGGTGAGGTGCGCGAGCCCGCGTGAGGTCGACGACTTCTTCGACGTCTACCGCGACGCGGGTGGCTCGGGCGGCGGTGGCCTCTGCGCGGTCGCCTCCGGCGGCGTCGGCGTCGGGCGGGCCCTCGCCTTCGGTGTCCTCTTCGCAGCCGCGCTGGGGGCCTTCTTCTTGCGCCGCAGCAAGCGCAGGAGGGGCAAGCTGCCGATCGCGTTCTTCACCATCGGCTTGCTGATCGTCGCGGTGCCGTCGATCGCGAACGCGCAGCGAATCCCCGACAACGACTGGCGCCAAGAGAACCGCTACCCCGACGAGCCGGCCGACATCCAGTTCGCGGTCGAGGTCCGCTTCGGGCCCTACTGGCCGGCCGTCGACAGCGAGCCCGGCCTGTCGGGCACGCCGTATGAAGACGTCTTCGGCACCGATCCCAATTTCTACTTCGGCCTCGAGTTCGACTACATGCCGCTGCGCATCCCCTACGTCGGGACGTTCGGCCCCGGGATCGGCTGGGGCTACACGTGGGCGAGCGAGAAGGCGAAGTTCACGGGGTGCACCCCTCGTGACTCCGAGGAGTGCACGTCGGAGGACACGACGTCGCTCACGATCATGCCGATGCACCTGTCGGCGGTCCTGCGCGCCGACGAGATGATGCGCCGTACCGGCGTCCCCATCGTGCCCTACGGCAAGTTCGGCTTCGGTCTCGGCATCTGGTCGGCGGCGCAGACCGCGGGGCTGAGCGTCTCGGACGAGGTCGAGAACGGCAAGCAGGTCCAAGTCGAGGGCGAGGGCTTCTCGTGGGGTCTCCATGTCGCCCTCGGCGCGGCCTTTGCGCTCAACTGGCTCGACGCCCAGTCGGCAGGCCGGCTGAGAGAGAACACCGGCATCGGCCACGTCTTCATCTTCGGCGAGTGGATGGACGCCATCCTCACCGGCCTCGGCACCGGCGACACGATGTACATCGGCAGCTCGACTGTCGTCGTTGGCCTAGCGGCAGATTTCTGAGTCGACGGCTGGTGTTTTTCGCCGATAGCGTCGCGATCTCGGCGTCGAGCGTGCTCGCGTACGGTCGTACGCTCCGCGCGACTCGCCACCGACCTCCCTCGCTCTCGACGAAAACCATCCAGCCGTCGTTCCGAACCGAACAGGAAGCTGGTGGATTTCGGGCGAGACCGAGTGATGCCAAGGCGCGGGCGAGGAGCCGCGCGGAGCGTACTTCTCGTACGCGAGCACGCACCGCAGACCGCAACGCCGGCAGCGCGAAGGGATCGTCCGAAAGCCGCCAGCTTCCTAGTTGCCGCAGTACATGTAGCCCTGCCCGAGGAGCTGGCTCTGCTGGCACATGCCGAGCTCGCACACGCTGGGGTCACCCGTACAGAGCTCGAGCTCGTTGCCGCCGTTGCAGTCGTTCTGGCACGAGACGTCGACCCACGAGTTGTTCTGGATGGTGCCGCAGCACACGGCGTTGGGGCAGTCGTCGGGGCCGTTGCAAGTGATCTCGATCCAGCCGTTCTCGTCGGGGCACGCCCCCTGCGAGGCGCAGAAGTCCTGGCCCTCCGAGGGCAGGTAGTAGCAGCAGACCTGCCCCGGCGAGCACTCGGCGTTGTTGCACCAGAGCGTCGGGGTGAGGGCGCCGCTCGCGCTCGACGACTGCGCGACCGTCGTGCTGGTCGCGGTGGCCGTTTGGGCCGATGTGTTCGCGGCGCTCGACTGCTGCGCCGCGCTCGACGACTGCACGACCGAGCCGCTCTGCTGGGCCGACGACGAACCGTTGGCCCCGCTCGATGCCGCGTCCGCGCCACCGTTTCCGCTCGTTTCGGAGAAGAGGCCGTCGATGTCCGTGCTGCACGCGGCGAGGGCGAGGATCAAGGCAGGCAGGCAAGCGCGTGTCATGGCCGTTCAGCCTACTCGCCTGCCACCAAACGAAAAGCCCCCCTCACCGCAGGTGAGGGGGGTGGGGGGGTGAAATCACAGGAACAGCGTGAACGTTCAGCGTCACGCCACCTGTTCGGCTCGCCGGCTCAGAAGCCCTGCATGTCCATCGCGGCGTCGTTCGCCTCGAGCGCCTGCTTGCGCTTCTCGGCCGGGCGAGCCGCGGGGGGAGCGGCCGCGGCCTTGGCGGCGCCGGAGCGGGCGCGACCGACCTTGTCGGGCGACGCCTCGAGGCGCGCCTTGTCCTTCTGCGTCGTGGCGACCGACGCTTGCTGCCGCAGCTTTTGCTCGGTCGCGGCGAGGGCGCGCTCGGCCTCCTCGAAGTTGTCGGCGTTGAGCGACTGCGCCGCGATCGCGGTCGACTTGCCGGCGTCGATCATCGCAAATACGTTCTGGGCGCGCTCGTTCTTGCGTTGCATCGCGAGCGAGGGGTCGTTCACCACGTCGAAGCGGGCGACGGCCTCTTGCACACGCTCGAGGTTGTTCTCGGCCGGATCGTGGAAGAGCAGACGAACGCTCGCGACGGGGTGCGAGCCGGCCTCGGGCGCCATCAGGCGAACGCGCACGACGAACTCTTTGTGCTGCCCGGCGAACATCGCGCCGAGCGGAACCTCGACCGGGCAGGACGCGCCGCCGCAAGGCATCGCCATGCCGCGCGCGCCCTCGACCGAGACGATCTCGACGCCCGGGGCGGGGACGACCGAGACGCGCGTGTTGGTCGCGCGCGTGCCCTTCAAGAGGCCGATCTCCGAGCCGATGATTTCGGGCAAGGCCCGCGTGTCGGTGAGGTGGTAGAGGCGCCCGCTCGAACGGAGCGCGAGTTGGTTGAGCGTGAGCTCGTCGTACTCGAGGCCCACGCCAATCGCGGTGAGCTGCACCCCCCGGTCGCCCGCCTTTTCTCCGAGGTTGGCGAGCTGATCACGCGAGGTCATGCCGACCGTCGCGATGCCGTCCGAGATGAGGACGACGCGGCGGATCGGGTGCGACGTCGGCGCCCCCATGACGGTCATGCCTGCCTGGCGCACCCCTTCGAAGAGGTTCGTGCCGCCGTCGGCCTTGAGCTCGGCCAGCACCGAGGCGATCTGCATGCGTGACCGCTGATCGAGCCGCACGGGCGCGACGCGCTCCTCGGCGCGGTCCGAGAACGTCGTGACGCTGACGATGTCGCCGTCGCGCAGCTCGCTCACGAGCTTCTGCGAGGCTTCGCGTGCGTGGCGGATCTTGTCGCCCGCCATCGAGCCCGACGTGTCGATGACGAGCGAGACGGCGGCGGGGGCCTTGCCGACCTTGTCGTCGTTCGGGACGTCGACCCAGACCGCGACGAAGGTGTCCTGCATGCCGGGGACGAACGCGTCGCTGCCCGCGGCGGTGCCCACCCACGACCCGTTCGGGTTCGGCGCGTCGTTGCTCACGGGCTGGACGGGGTTGCCGTCGGCAGCGATCGTGTTGGTCGGGCTCTTGGGGCCGGAGGTCGCGGCTTCGCCACACCCGAGCAGTGAGGCGAGACCGAGGGCCAGGATCAAGCGTCGCATGAGTCGCTCCTTTTCCGGCCTAGTGGACGCGTCCCTCGTCTTTGTGACAACCGAGACGGGTGACGAGGGCTCGGAGGTGGTCAGGGGTGGTTCCGCAGCAGCCACCGACGACGCGGGCGCCGGCCTCCACCCACGTCACGGCGAGGTCGGCATACCGGGAGGCGCGGCGCTCCAGCTCCGCTGTCTCGGGGCGGGCTTCGGGCCAATCGACGAGGTAGCCCAGGCCATCCGCAGGCGCGCCGGCGTTGGCGTAGGCCCCGAAGGGCACTCCGGTCCCACCGAGCGCCTCGGCGAACCGGCGCGTCTCGGCGGCCGGGGTGCAGTTGAGCAGCACCCTTTGACAGCCAGCGTCACGCAGTCGAAGCGCCGCCTCGGCCATGGCGCCGGCGGTGAGCAGGGCGGCCTGCGGCCCGGCGGTGAGGGCCGTCCAAACCGGCAGACCGGTCGCCAGCGCCGCCTGCGTCGCGATCAGGGCCTCGCGCGGCTCGGCGAACGTCTCGCACAGGATCACGTCCGGGCCGGCTGCGGCGAGGGTGGCGGCTTGCCGGCGGTGGGCCTCGATCAGGTCGAGGGTGATCGGCCCCGGTGCCCAGCAGTCTCGGAACGGGGAGAGGCGCGCGGCCACCGTGGCACCGACGGGTACCGAGCCTCGCGCGAGCGCGACCGCCCGCTCGACCCATCGCTCGACGGTGAGGCCGGCCGGTGCGTCCACCCAGCCGTGGAGCGCCGCCCGTGTCGCGCGGAACGTGTTCGCGGTGTGGATGGTGGCGCCCGCGCGAGCGTAGGCCCTGTGGAGCGCGGCCACCGAGTCGGGGGCTTCGATCACGGCCCGCGAGCTCCACGCCGGGCCGTCGACGCGCACCCCCGCCATCGCGAGGGCCGTCAGCTATCAGATCGGATTGTCCGCCGCAACGCACGGACCTATAAGCGCCGCACAATTCTCTCGTTCGCCCCAGATCAGGATTCGCCCCATGGACTATGCCGCCGCTCGAAAGGTCATGGTGGATTCCCAGGTGCGGGTGAACGACGTCACCGACCGCCAACTGCACGCCGCCATCGGCGCTGTGGAGCGCGAGCGATTCTGCGCCGCCGACCGCGCTTTCTCGGCCTATGCCGACGTTGAGCCGGAAATCGCGGGCGACCGTCGTCTGATGTTGCCGCGCGATGTGGCCAAGCTGTTGCAGGGCCTGGACGCCCGCGCCGGTGAAAAGACCCTG
>CALKVR010000120.1 GCA_938004815.1 uncultured Polyangiaceae bacterium
GGCAGAGACCCTGTACGTCGCGGCCGTCACCGCCGATGGTCCGCTCGCGTACTTTCGCTTCGAAGAGACGTCGGGCCCGTTCGCCGACAGCATCGTGCCCACGCGCGTCTTGACCGAGACGGGCACGGTCGAGCGCGCGCTCCCCGGAGCGGCTGGCCTTGGCGTGCGCTTCGATGGCGGCGCGGGGCGCCTCCTGCTCGGGGCGAGCGACTTCGGGTTCGTCGGCATCCCCCAGATGACCGTCGAGGCGTGGGCGCTGACCACCTCGTCGCTCGACTTTCAGGACATCGTCGGCAAGTTCGACGTCGACGGGCCGAACGAAGCGGGCTGGGCGCTCCGCTTCCGCCCCGGGGCGGGGTACGGATGGTTCTTCACACGGGCGGCCGGTGCGGCCTCCCGCAACATGAGCTTCGCTCAGGCGCCCGAGGCGCTTACCCACCTCGTGGTGACGTTCGACGGCGCCGCATCCATTCTCTACGTGGACGGCCTGGAGAGAGATCGCCAAGACGACGCGAGCGACATCTCGTTGCCCCAGACGCCCGCCCCGTTTCGCCTCGGCGGTCTCGGCACCGGCAACGCGTTCACGGGCGTGCTCGACGAGGTCGCGATCTACGACTACGCGCTCCCGGCGGACCGCGTCATGGCCCACTTCCAGGCTCGTTCGCCGTGAACGTCGACGACACGCGGACGCACGATCCGGATTCGGCCGAGCAGGCGCTGCCGCGTCCCGCACCGGGCGCCGAGACGCTCGAGGCGCGCTACCGCATCGATCGCGTCATCGCTTCGGGGGGCATGGGGGTGGTGGTGGCGGCCACGCACCGTCACCTCGGCACGCGCGTCGCCATCAAGCTGTTGCACGACGTGACCGAGAGCATGGCGGGCCGCTTTCTTCGCGAGGCCAAGCTCGCGGCGACGCTCGCGTCGCCGTACGTGGCGCGCGTCCTCGACTACGGCTTCAGCGAGAGCGGACAGCCGTTCATCGTGATGGACTACGTCGAGGGCCGCACCCTCAAGGCGCGCGTGTCGGGTGGCGCCGAGCCGCCGGCAGAGGCGCTCCGGCTGGCGCGCGAGCTCGCGACGGCCGTCGCCGAGGTGCATCGCGCCGGCATCGTCCACCGCGACATCAAGCCGGCGAACATCCTCCTCGAGAGAGACGCCGCGGGCGTCGAGCACGTGAAGCTGATCGACTTCGGGATCGCCAAGCGCATCGGCTCGCCCGACGCCGAGGCCGACATCACCGGCTCGGGCGAGGTGCTGGGCACGGTCTCGTACATGGCGCCCGAGCAGCTCGCGCGCACGGCGAGCGTCGACCTGCGCGCCGACGTGTTTGCGCTCGGTGTCGTGGTCTACGAGATGCTTTCGGGGCGTCGCGCCTTCGAGGACTCGGCGCGGGCGTTCAAGGTCGCCATGGCGCAGGGGCGAGACGACGTGCCCTTCGTGCCGCTCGAGACGATCGCGCCCGGGTGCGACGATCGCCTCGTCGGCGTCGTCACGCGGTGCCTGTCAGTCGACCCGAACGCGCGGTTCAAGGACGCGTCCGACATGCTGGCCGCGCTCCCCGCGAGCGTCGATGCCGCTCTCGCGGTCGCGACCGCGCCCGCGTCGGCGCAGGCCGCGGGCTCGGCTCGTCCGCTCGATGTGCCCAAGCTGCTGCGCTGGGCGGCCGTCGCCGCGCTCGTCGCGGGCGTCGCGACGCTCGCTGCGATCGTGAGCCTTCGCGACCCGGCGCCCACCGCGGCTTCGGGCGCGGCCGCCGATCAGCCGTCTCCTCCTCCGCCTCCGTCCGCTGCGAGCGCGCTGCCCGTCCCGGCCGGCGCGTCTGCCGGTGCGACCGTGTCGTCGGCTGCTTCGTCCGTCGAGAGCGCCACCGCGGAGCCGCCGCGCCCCCCCGCGGGCCGGCCGCTACCGGTGGTGCGGCCGAAGAGCACGGGCATCGAGCCGCGGTTCGACGAGCGGCAGTGACCGGGCCGGCTCGCGGCCGGCTGCCCGTGATAGAACCCGTGGATGCTCCGCCAGGCCGCGCGAAGCGGCCTCATCTGCGCGATCGTCGCAGCGGTCATCGGGACATCGCGCCCGGTTGCGGCCCAAGACTCGCCTCCCGCGCCGCCGCCTGCCGCCGGGCCCGCGGCGGCGCTCGGCGAGCGGCTCTTTCGCGAGGGGCGGGCCCTCTTCGAGGCCGGCGAGATCGAGCCCGCCTGCAAGAAGTTCGCGGAGAGCCAGCGCGTCGATCCAGCCCTCGGCACGCTCCTCAACCTGGCCGAGTGCGAGGCGCGTCTCGGACACACCGCGACCGCCTGGGCTCGGTTTCGCGAGCTCGCAGAAAAGGCGCGTCGCGCCGAGCAGCCGGATCGGCAGGCCTACGCCGAGAAGCAGGCCGCCGACCTCGAGGCGCGCCTCACCTACGCGGTGCTGCGCCTGCCGGCGGGGGGCCAGGGTCTGCGGATCGACGTGGACGGCCAGTCTCTCGAGGCCGCGTCCTACACGACGGCGCTGCCGCTCGATCCCGGCAAGCATCGCCTCGATGTCGCTCGTGGGGATGACAAATTTGTCATCGAGTTCGAGCTCGCTGCACGACCCGGTCGGCAAGACGTGACGGTCGTGCTCGACGAAACGACCCGCGTGGGCGGAAAGCCGCCGTCCACCGGCGAGACGACCGCGGTAGACGGCCGGCTCGTCGCCGGCTGGGTCCTCGTGGGTGTAGCCGCGCTCGGCGCCGGCCTCGGCACCTACTTTGGTGTGCGCGCGATGTCGCTCAAAGACGAGAGCGACGCACGCTGCGACGGCAGGTTCTGCGACGCCGCTGGTCTCGACGCCTTCGAGGACGCGCGCGCACACGCGCACGGCGCCACCGCCTCGTTTGCCATCGCTGGGATCACGGCCGTCGTGGGCACCAGCCTCTTGGTGTGGGTGGCCGCCGACGGCCCGCCGGCTGCCACCGTCTCGCTCACCGGTCGATTCTGACTCGGTCGCCCCTTGCTTGTACTAGCGTTTCTCGGTGGCCAGGCGCAGCGTCGACGACACGACCCGGCTCGTCTCCGAGCCCGTCGGCCCCGAGCGTTGGGCCCTCTTGATGGCCGGGGATGGTGGGCTTCGCCGCATTCCGCTGCCGCGCGTGGGTGAGGTGACGATCGGGCGCGACGAGGCTTGCGAGATCGCGATCCCGGACGGCGCGGTCTCCAAGCGCCACGCGCGCCTCGTGCTCAACGATGACGGCGCCGTCGTCTTCGACCTTGGCAGCAAGAACGGTACACGCGTCGGCGGCTTCAAGATCACCAGCCCCACGGCGCTCGCCAACGGAGACGTCTTCGAGCTCGGGCCGCTCACGTTCGTCCTTCGTCGCGAGCGAGAGGCCGACCCGGGCGACTTGGTGGACGTGGCGCCCGTCGTCGCGGACCCGGCGATGCGCGCGGTCGTCGCCCTCGTCGAGCAGGTCGCTCCGTCGGACCTGCCTGTCCTGATCTTGGGCGAGACCGGGAGCGGCAAAGAGGTGCTGGCGACGATGCTGCACGCACGGTCGCTCCGGACCAAGCGCGCCTTCGTGCGCCTGAACTGCGCCGCGATCCCGGTGAGCCTGCTCGAGTCCGAGCTCTTCGGTCACGAGCCGGGCGCGTTCACGGGCGCGGTCGGGGCGAAGCCCGGCCTCGTCGAGGAGGCAAACGGCGGCACGCTGTTCCTCGACGAGGTCGGTGAGCTGCCGCTCGAGGCGCAGACCAAGGTCCTGCGTGCCATCGAGGACGGCACGTTCTATCGCGTGGGGGGGCGGCGCTCGGTGCGGGTCGACGTGCGCTTCGTCGCCGCCACGAACCGCGATCTCGAGGCCGGCGTCGCGAGCGGCGCCTTTCGTTCGGACCTGTTCTACCGGCTCGCCGGCATCACGCTGCGAATCCCACCGCTGCGCGAGCGCCCCGAGGAGATTGTCCTCCTCGCGGAGCGCTTCGCGAGCGAGGCCGCGCGCGCGCTCGCTCTCCCGTCGGCGCCCGAGATCTCCGACGAGGCCCGGGCTGCACTTCGAGATCACGCGTTCCCCGGCAACGTGCGCGAGCTCAAGAACACGATGCTGCGCGCGGTGCTCCTCTCGCGGGGCGCGCCTCTCGGAGCCAGCCACCTCATGCTCGACGCTCCGCCGCGGTCGCTCGCCGCGCCCGCATCCGGTCGACCGACGCTCGCCCCGCCGCCCGTCTCCGAGGGACCGGCCGGCGATCTGCGCGCCGAGATACAGGCGGTCGAGCGAGAGCGAATCCAGGCTGCCCTCGACGCCTGCGCAGGAAACCAGACCCGCGCCGCCGCCAAGCTGGGCATCTCGCGCCGGACGCTCATCTCCAGGATCGAGAGCCTCGGGATCGCCCGGCCGACCAAGGGCTGAGGTCGTCGCCGGCCGGTCGAGTGGGGTGTCCCGAGCCTGCACGATCCGTGCAGCCATCCGGCACCGCAGAGCGAGCGACCCGAGACGGAGCCGAAGATCACCGAGAAAATCGGCTGGCGCGGGGCTTGCGATGCGCGCCCGACATGAAAGCTCGACCCATCGCGATCGCTGCGCTGCTCCTCGCTGCCGCTGCCGCCTGCTCCGACGCCGACGAGAGCCATGATGACTCGGCCTCTACCGAAAGCGCGCTCGGCGAGACGGTCGGGGGCACGCTCTCGTCGTCCGGCAAATCGTGGACGACACACACGCTCGACGTGCCGGCGAGCGGCGACCTTACGCTGGTCCTCGATTGGTCCAACGCGTCGGCCGACTTCAACCTCTTCTTGATCGATCCGGGGGGCACCACGATCGCGCACCAGAACGGGAGCGCGAAGCCCGAGACGCTGACGTTCCATGTCACCACACCCGGCGCCTACAAGGTCGGCATCAAGGCCAAGAGCGGGTCATCGGCCTACACGTTGGCGAACAGCTTCGTGCCCGACGTCGTCGTCCACGACTTCTCGGGCAACGCGGCGTCCGGGCAATGGATCACCCACACGTTCGAGGCCGAGAGCGGCCAGAACATCGAGGCGACGCTCGGCTGGGCCACCGCGAGCGCCAACCTGAACCTGTTCCTCTACGACCCCAGCGGCACGCTCGTCGACGGCGCCAACTCGACGGACCAGAACCCGGAAGTCGTCGGCGCGGTCGCGGGCGTATCGGGCACCTGGAAGATCGGCATCAAAGCGAAGAGCGGGTCGAGCGCCTACGAC
>CALKVR010000121.1 GCA_938004815.1 uncultured Polyangiaceae bacterium
CGTCGCAGGTCAACCCCGATCTGCCGCGTTCGTTCGATGCCTTCTTCGCCAAGGCGCTGGCGCGCCTGCCCGAGGACCGCTTCCAGACGATCGACGAGCTCTTGGCGGGCTTCCGTGAGGCGGCCAAGGTCGTCTCCGGCACGCGCCCGGCGGTGCGTCCGCCCTCGCTCCCCGACGCCGAGGCTGGGGACAGCCGCGGTCAGCAGCGGGACACCATCCGTGACTCGGGTGACGACCGGCTCACGATCCCGGTCACCCTCGAGGATCCGTTCTCCGACGTGTTCGCGCCGCGCGCGAAGTCCGAGCGCCCGGCCGCGCGAGCGTCCGACGCGCCACCGACGGTCATCTACAACTCGGCGCGCCCGCTGCCGATCCGCACGCCGAGCACGGTGCCCGCCTACTTCTCGGTCAAAGATCGGCCGCCGTCGGTCGCTCCGTCACCGTGGGCAGCGCGAAAACGCTCGCGGCGGGCTCGCAGCGCGTGGCTCCTCGTGTTTCTGTTCATCTTCGTGGTCACGATCGCGGTGGCGGCAGCGGCTACCGCCGTGGGCTTCACGCACCTGATGCGCTGACGGCCGGCCTTCTATAGCCTCGGCTGCCCATGGGGCGTCGCTTGCTGCCGCTCGTCCTCGTCGTGTTCGCGCCGGCGGCGTGCTCGCCGACGTCGAGCGGGGATCCGGCCGAGCCGCGCGGCGACGCTCCGCTTCACCCGATGCCGCAGCCGGGGCTCGCGCGCGGCGAGGCGGCGGTGCTGCTCAACCGCACGTGTGAGGGCTGCCACGCCGCCGAGGCCGCCGAGTGGCGCGCCTCGCTCCACCGGACCTCGCACACCGAGCCGGCCTACCAGCGCTCGTTCGCGATCGAGCCCCTCGCGTTCTGCAGGCGATGCCACGCCCCGGAGGGCGACCCGACCCGGGAGCCGCCCCCCGCCGTCGGCGAAATGGGCGTGGGCTGCGTGACTTGCCACGTCGTCGACGAACAGGTGCTCGCGGCGCCGCGCAATGGCTCGCGCGCGAACGCCACCGGCGCGCCCCACCCGGTCGTCCGCGACGCTCGGTTCGCGACCGCCGACGCCTGCGCGTCGTGCCACGAGTTCGCCTTCCCGGGCGGCTCGCCGCTCCGCGCCGAGGAGCTCATGCAGTCGACCGTCCGCGAGCACGCCGCGAGCCCGCACGCCGCGGCCTCGTGTGCCAGCTGCCACATGCCCCTCGCGCCCGACGGGCGGCGCACCCACGCGTTCGCTGCGTCGCGCGATCCCGAGATCCTGCGCGCCTCGATCCGCGCGTCGGCCCAGCGGGTTTCGTCCACGACGGTCGAAGTGACCCTCGCGCCGGTCGGCGTCGGTCACGCGCTGCCGACGGGTGATCTGTTTCGGCGCCTCGAGATCAGCGCCGAGGCGTTCGGCGCCGACAACCTGGTCGTCGCGTCGTCGCGCCGCTACCTGACCCGTCACTTCACGGTTGGAAAGGGCGCCGCCGGCAAGCGCCTCGAGCGTGACGACCGCCTCACCGGCGAGCGCACCATCGAGGTCGACCTCGGGCCCGACGCCGACGGTCACCCCGTCGCTTGGCGAATCGGATACCAACGCGTGGCGCACCCGTCGGGCGCCACCCATGAGGACGCCGTCCTAGAGGACGACGTCGAGCTCGCGAGCGGAGTGATTCAATGAATGACAATATCGTAATAATGGCGGCGGTGTCGGTGCTCGTGCTCGGTTGCTCGCCGGCGGCCCGGGCGCCGAATACCGACCCCGCGCCGGCCGCGAGCGCAGGTGGCGTCGGGCTCGGCGATCCGGTCGGCGCGCCGTCGGGGTCGGCCTCGCCGGTCGCGGCGCCGGCGGAGATCCAGTCCGAGCTCGTCGCCGTCGCCGAGCTTCCGTACGATCTGAATCTCTACGCGTTCGAGGGTGCGCTCATCGGGACTGCGCTCGGTGCCGACGTCGATCCGCAGGGGGGCATCCCCGCCGGCATCATCGAGAACGACCGGTACATCGAGAAGCGCGAGCTGTACCTGCCGATGTGGCTCGGCGTCGTGGTCGGCTTCGGCGGCAAATGGCCGGGCGTCGATCTCGTCATGACGGGCAGCACCGGTCGCACCGGGATCGCGCTGCACTACGCGCTCTCGGCCGAGAGTGGCTGGACGCGCAAGCTCTACCAAGAGACCACCTACTTCGCTGGCGTCGCCGAAGTCTCGGGCTCGACGCTCGCGTACCAGACGTACTCGGTGTTTCCGACCATGAACCCCGAGGTGAAGACCCTCCGGGGCCCGAAGCTCGTGCGCACGCCCACGCCGTTCGACCCCAAGTGCAAGAAAGAGATGTCCGACGCCGGTTGGTCGCCCGCGCACTTTCCCAAGACCCAGATGCGTCCCGAGGCGTTCGGCGCCACCAAGGCCGGGGCGCTCGTCGCCATCGGGAGCCCCGCCTGCGGCGACGAGCCGAACGGCGTCGCCGAGGTCTGGGCGCCAGGCAGCACCACCTCTCGCATCGTTCCGCTACCCGCGGGCGCCAAGCCTCGGCAAGGGGTGTACGAGGCGGCGGTCGTCCGCGGCGCCGGCGACAACGACGCGTACATTCTCTACGGCGACGTCCTACGCTTCGACGGCGGCACGTTCTCGGTGCTGCCGCAGCCCGAGCGACCGCTCGAGCGGGTCGTGGTCGCGTCGGGCGGAGCCTTGTTCGGCATCATTCCCGCGGTCGGAAAATGGGATGCCAAGCAGGCAAAGACGATCGTCGAGGCCGAGGCTCAGCTCGTTCGCTTCGATGGCAAGGCCTGGGCGAGGGTGCCGCTGCCGCACCCGCCCGCGGGCCTCGCGGCGACGAGCGACGGCACGGTGTGGGTCAGCTCGGCCAAGACGCTGCTGCGATCCCGCCGAGCCCCGGACGAAAAGTCGAAGGTTGCGGTCACCGCGGCGGGTGCGACGACGGGGGCCATCCTGCCCCAAAAGGGCGTGCGCAAGGTGCCGCGTCAGCCTGGGCCGCTCTGTCCGCAGAACCTGGTCGTCCTCTACGGTTTCACCAAGGTGACGCCCGACGACTACGACTTTCCCCTGACCCGAAAGGCGCTCAAGGGGCAGACGCAGTTCGACAAGGCGCGCTTCGTCGTGGCCAAGGACGGCGGGCAGAAGTTCTTCACCGCCGTCGTCCCCGACGTCGCGATGGGTCGCAAGCTCGTGGCCCGAATCGAGAAAGAGGTGCAGGGCTCGAAGCCCCAGCTGGTCTGCGCCGAGCCCGAGATCGTCCGAGAGATCAAGCTCGACCTGAAGACCGGAGACGTCGTCCCGTGAGTCGCGCTTGACGCTCGGGCTCGGGCGGACGAAAAAGGGCGAGGCAGGCCGCACCGATGGATCAGCTCTGGGCGACGTTCATCTCGGGAAAGAGCAACTTCTTTCTCTACGCCGTCGTACCGGCCATCGTCGTGACGGTCTCGTACCTCACCGGCTCGTTCGCCTCGTGGCTCATCGAGCGAGCGCCGTCGCAGCAGGCCTACAAGATCCAGAAAAAGCTGCACGCGGGCGCGACGTGGCGTGAGTGCTTTCGCCACGTCTTCTTTCACAAGTTGACGAGCGAGATCCCGCTGACGTTCGCGGGCTACCCGATCTTCGTCTGGCTCGGCGTGTCCAAAGAGCTGCCGCTCCCTGGCGTCGTCGAGGTGCTCGCGGTGCTCGCGGCGTCGTTCGTGATCGAGGACGCGTGGCACTACATGGCGCACCGCTCGCTCCACGCGAAGTGGGCGTACGCCAAGATTCACCACATCCACCACAAGTACACGACGCCCTTCGGTCCGGCCGCGAACTTCGCGCACCCGCTCGAGACGCTCTACACCGGGTTCGGCACGCTCTTGCCGGTGATGATCCTCCGGCCACATCTGTCGACCATGCTCATCTGGGTCGTGGTGCGGCAGTGGCAAGCGATCAGCGTCCACGTCGGCTTCGAGCTCCCGTGGCGTCCGAGCCGCTGGCTGCCGATCCTGGGCGGGGCGCGGTTCCACGACGTCCACCATCAAAAGTTCACCTGCAACTACGCGCCGACGTTCATCTGGTGGGACCGTCTGCTCGGCACCGCTGACGCCGCTGCTCCCGCGGGCAGAGCCGCGCCCGAGCGCGCCAATTGATCGGCCCACCGATCAACCCGCGGCGATCTCGCCGAGGTCGAAGTCGACGCGCCGGTTGACGCGCGACGACCCGTTCTCGAGCGGCACCGCGTCGGCGCGGCCCCGCGCTTCGACTCGGTGGGGCGCGTACCCGAGCTCGAGGAGACGCGCGCGGACACGGTCGGCGCGAATCTGCGAGAGGCTGTCGCCGTCCGGCTCGTCGGAGCACGCGTGGCCGTTCACGACGATGCGCTCGGCGTCTCGGTCGAGAGCCGACAGCACCGAATCCGCGCTCGGACGGGAAACGGCGTCTCCTTGGTCGAAGGTGATGACCTCACGGACCGGCTGGGCACCCTGAATGGCGCAGCTCAGGCAGGCGAGGTACCGAACGCCGTTCGTGTCGATGTCGCTCGCGAGCAGCGCGAAGTACCCGTCGAGCGCCTCGATCTGCCGCTTGATGAACCGCCGATGCACGTCGCGGCGCAAGAGTACCCACGTGTGCTCGGATGACGGGCAGAGCGGCAGCATCCCATCCGCC
>CALKVR010000122.1 GCA_938004815.1 uncultured Polyangiaceae bacterium
TGCCGGGGGGCTGGAACGTGATCGTCGTGTGGAGCTCGGCGTCGGCGTCGACCGTCACGTCGCTCGGCATCGTGAAGCTGAAGTAGTCGACGTCAGCCATCGACGAGAACTCGCCGTAGCCGAGGCTCAGGAAGTACTGGCCGGGCATGCCCGCCGCGAGGTAGTTCGCCGGCGTGGCCATCGCGACGGTGCCGTTGTTGGCGTCCATGCCCTCGTTGATGGGGTTCGCGAGGACGTCGGCGCCCTCCATGTAGACCTCGACGCCGTACGAGAGATCTTCCAGGGTGTCGTAGTACTCGGCGGGGCAGCCGGCGTCGGGGATGCTGCAGAAGTCGAAGACCTTGAGGTAGTACTGCCCGTCGGCCGGGAGGATGGTGAGGAGCGACGAGTCCTGCGAGTTGCGCGGGTACGGGTCGTCGTTCGTCGCGAGCAGCATCTGGTTCGAGTCGTAGAGCTCGATCACGAGATCGGGGTCGGTGTCGGCGTACGGCTCGCCATCGGGCTTGGAGAGGCCCTGGATGCTGACGAGGCCGGCGAGGCCGTTGAACGTGTAGTAGTCGACGTCGGTCTCGGGCGGGTTGAGCTCGGCGTCGTCCTCGCTGACGAACGGGATGCCGTTGTTCTCGTCCATCGGGTCGGCCTCGGCGAACGTGTCGTTCCCGTCGCCCATGCCCGACGAGCTGGAGCTGGTGACGCTGCTCACCGAGGAGTTCGCGGTCACGCCGCTGGACGAGCTCGACGCGTTGGTGGTCGACGCACCACCGCCGTTGCCACCGGTGCCGTCGGTGCCGTCATCACCGCAACCGATCGCCACGAACGCCGCCAAAGAAAGGCCGAGGGCGCTCCAACCCACAAGAATGTTCGACTTCATGATGCCTCCGGTAGCGTCCCCGGGCCCCCCCTCATCCTCACGGAAAAAATTTGCCGTGGGACGGAGTGCCGCGGTGACCAGGTCTCAAGGAACGAACCTTCCTAGTCAGGCCGCGGGCCGTCTTCAAGAGGCAAAAGCCTGCCGAATCGGAGCTTTGAGGCGCGCAGATATCCGCGCGGGGAACGCGCGGCCGGCGATGAATCAGGGCTCGAGCATCGAGGGATACCCGAGCTCGGTCGGGGGCACGAACGTCTCTTTGATCGTCCGGGGGCTCATCCAGCGCAGCAGGTTGAGCGCGCTCCCCGCCTTGTCGTTCGTGCCGGAGCCGCGCGCGCCGCCGAACGGCTGCTGGCCGACGACGGCCCCGGTGGGCTTGTCGTTCAGGTAGAAGTTGCCCGCCGCGTCGCGCAGGCGGCCCGTGGCGTGAGCCAGAAACGCTCGGTCTCTGGCGAAGACCGCCCCGGTGAGCGCGTACGCGCTGCCCTCGTCGCACGCCGCCAGCGCCTCGTCGAGCCGGGCGTCGTCGTAGACCCAGACGGTGAGGATGGGCCCGAAGAACTCCTCGGTCATGAGGCGCGACGTGGGCGACTTCGACTCCACGAGGGTGGGGTGGACGAACCAGCCCGTCTCGTCATCGGTGCGGCCGCCGTGCACCAGGCGGTACTCGGACGCGCTCTTGGCCTCGTCGATGACGGCCTTGTGCTTGGCGAACGCGCGGCCATCGATGACGGCGCCCATGAGATTTCGGAAGTCGCTCACGTCGCCGACCCCGATCGTCTGCATGAGCGCGACGAGGCGATCTTTCAGCGCGGGCCAGAGCGACTTGGGGATGTAGGCCCGCGACGCGGCCGAGCACTTCTGCCCCTGGTACTCGAACGCGCCCCTCGCGAGCGCCACCGCGAGGGCGTCGACGTCGGCGCTCGCGTGGGCGAAGACGAAGTCTTTGCCGCCCGTCTCGCCGACGAGCCGCGGGTAGCCGTGGTACTTGCCCATGTTCGACCCGACCCGCCCGAGGATCGAGCGGAACACCGTCGTCGAGCCGGTGAAGTGTATGCCGGCGAGGCGCGGGTGGTCCACGCACACGCCGACGATCTCTTCGGCGGGACCGAGGACGAGGTTGATGACCCCGTCGGGCAGGCCGGCCTCGCGAAGCAGGCTCATCACGACGTGCGCGGACCGGAGGGCGAGAGGAGACGGCTTCCACACGCAGGCGTTGCCGAGCAGCGCGGGCGCGGTCGGGAGGTTGCCGGCGATCGCGGTGAAGTTGAACGGCGTGATCGCGGCGACGAACCCCTCGAGCGGCCTCGCTTCGACGCGGTTCCACGTGTTCGGCGCCTGCACGAGCGGCTCGAGGAGGCGGCTCGCGAAGTGGACGTTGAAGCGCCAGAAATCGATGAGCTCGCACGCCGAGTCGATCTCGGCTTGGAACGCCGTCTTGCTCTGCCCGAGCATGGTCGCGGCGTTGAGCCGCGCGCGCCAGGTCGTCGCGGCGAGCTCGGCGGCCTTCAAGAACACGGCGTCGCGGTCGCGCTGCGCCAGCCTCGACCAAGGGCCCTGCGCCGCGAG
Organism: uncultured Polyangiaceae bacterium; assembly: GCA_938004815.1. Lineage (GTDB taxonomy): Bacteria > Myxococcota_A > Polyangia > Polyangiales > Polyangiaceae > Xiheicaenibacterium. The sequence continues at coordinate 2,438 of CALKVR010000122.1, forward strand.
CGACGCGTCGATCGCCTGCCGAGCGTGCTCGGCGTTGCCCTCGTGGGCGCGGCCGAGGAGGAGCGCCTTGTCGTGCGGCGAACGGACGTCGATGGTCTTGCCCGTCCTGATCTCGCGGCCGGCGATCACCATCGGGATGTCGGCGACCTCGCCGCGCATCCGCGTGAGCTCGGCTTTCAACGCCGCGCGATCCGCCGTGCCCGGTGCGTAGGTGCGGATCGGCTCGTTCTGGGGCGCGGGCGGGGCATCGAGATCGGACATGGCCGCGAGCATACTCCCGCGAGGCGCCCGTGCTGATAGAGTCGTGCCGTGCGAACTCTGGACGAGGCTCCCGCTCAGCTGATCGAGGGCGGTCGGCCCCGCTTCGGGTCGTTTCGTGGTGGGTTGCCCCGGCTCGATTTCGGCGACGTGCCCCGCGGCCGGGTCTGGCGCCTGACCCACGGCAAGCGTTGGTCTTACGCCATGGTCGCCGACGACGCGGTCCTCCTCGGCTCGGCGGTCGTCTCCGTAGGCTACGCCGCGACGGCGCTCGTCTTCGTGCTCGACCGCCGCGCCGGCAAGATGCTCGTCGACCACAGCGTGATGGGCCCGTCGAGCGCGATCACGTTCACCGACGAGGGCGACGGGCGCCGCGCGGCGAGCTTTCGGCAGGGGCGCACGCGCGTGCGGATCGCCGATGACGGCGTGACCATCGATCTGCCGCCCGGCGGCGGCTCGCTGCTGCCCGGGTACGCGCGCTTCGTGGCCTCGGGCCCTGTCGCCCCGCCGATCGGCGCCGTCGTTCCGATCGAGGGCGGCTTCGCCAACGCGACCGAGAAGCGGCTCCTTCTCGGCGAGGGCGAGGTCGTCGCCGCGGGGCGGCGCTTCGTCCTCTCGGACCCGATCTGCGGGCTCGACCACACGGCCGGCTTCCTCGCTCGCCACACGGCGTGGCGCTGGGCGTTCGGCGCGGGGCGCGCGCGCTCCGGTGAACGCGTGGCCTTCAACCTCGTCCAGGGCTTCGTCGGCGAGCCCGAGTGCGGCGTTTGGATCGACGGCGCGCTGTTCCCCTGCGAAGAGGCCGCGTTCAGCTACGACGTCGGCGCGCCCCTCGAGCCGTGGCGGGTGCGGTCGCGCTGTGGGTCGGTCGACGTGACGTTCGCCCCGGCCGCCGTCCACGCCGAGCACAAGGACCTCTTGCTCGTTCGGTCTCGCTTCATCCAGCCGGCGGGCGCCTTCTCGGGCACCCTCACCGCCGGGGGCAGGGTGGTCGAGGTGAGCGATCTCGCCGGCGTCACCGAGCACCAGGACGTGGTCTGGTGACGCGCTCGTTCGCTCCTCTCGCGCTGCTGCCCCGCAGCGTGATCGGCCTGGGCAAAGAGGTCTTGCGCCACGTCTTGAGGCGCCCGGTCGTCGGGCTGGCGGTCGTCGCGGTACAAGATGACGGTCATGTCGTCTTGATCCGGCGCGGCGACACCGGCACGTGGGCCCTCCCGGGCGGCACCGTCGAGTGGGGCGAGACGCTCGTCTCGACGTTCCATCGCGAGCTCATCGAAAAGGCCGGGATCGAGAAGGCGACGATGGGGAGCCTCGTCGGGGTCTACAGCCGGCCCGACCGGGATCCGCGGTTTCACGCCGTGACGGTCGTCGTCCGCGCCGCCGTCGACAGGCCCTCCCGCCCGCCGCTCAACAGCCTGGAGATCCGCGAGGTTAGGGCCTTCGCGCCCGACGCGGTCCCGAGCGATCTCGCGATGGGCATGGCCGACTTCTTGACGGCTGGGCAGGCTGGCGGGCCGCCCGAGATCGAATAGCTCGCGTCACCCACCGGGGATTTTTCCTCTCCCCCGAGCTTGTGTACGATTGGGGCATGTCGCGCC
>CALKVR010000123.1 GCA_938004815.1 uncultured Polyangiaceae bacterium
CCTCAAGGTCGCCAAGCAGCCGCAAGCCAACACCCTGGCCGTGACGGCGCGCGTCGACGACGCGATGAACGAGCTGGAAAAGACCCTGCCCGAGGGTGTCACACTGTATCGCCGGGGCTTTCGTCAAGCCGACTTCATCGGCGTCGCCATCAACAACGTGGGGGTCGTGCTCCGCGATGGCGCGATCCTCGTGACCATCGTGCTCGCCATGTTCCTGCTGAGCTGGCGAACGACCCTCATCTCGCTGCTGGCGCTGCCTCTCTCGCTCGCAGCCGGCCTCGCCGTGCTGCACTTCTATGGAGCGTCGATCAACACCATGACGCTGGGCGGCTTCGCCATCGCGATCGGTGAGCTCGTCGATGACGCGATCGTCGACGTCGAGAACGTACACCGGCGGTTGCGCGAGAACGCGCTCTTGCCCGCGGTAGACCGCCGGCCGGTGTTCGACGTCGTCCTCGATGCGTCCCGAGAGATCCGCTCGTCGGTCGTCTTTGCCACGTTGATCATCGTCTTGGTCTTCGCACCGCTCTTCTTCCTCTCCGGGATCGAGGGGCGCCTGTTGCGGCCGCTCGGTATCGCCTACGTGACCAGCATCGCCGCGTCCCTCCTCGTCGCGCTGACGGTCACGCCCGCCCTCTGCCTGCTCCTTCTGGGCAGAGCCAAGCTCTCGCTCGAAGCGAGTCGCGAGTCCCCGCTCGTGCGCGCCCTGAAGCGCGGGTACCGCCCGCTCGTGGCCGCGACCATGCGGTTTCCAGCCGCGATCGCGGTCGTCTCGCTCGCCGGCGCGGTAGCCGCCATCGCCGCGCTCGGCACCTTCGGGCGCAGCTTCCTACCGGAGTTCAACGAGGGCTCCCTCAACATCGCCGCTGCAACCGCCCCGGGCACTTCGCTGGAGACGTCGAACGAGATCGTGGCGCGATTGGAGCGCCAGCTCCTCGCGAACGCCGCGGTAACCTCCGTCATCCGCAGCACCGGCCGCGCCGAGCGCGACGAGCACGCGCTCGACGTCAATTTCTCCGAGCTCGAGGTCGGCCTCGATCTCGAGGGCCGCGACCGCGAAACGGTCCTGCGAGAAATCCGAGAGCAGTCCGCGACGATCCCGGGGCTCGCGGTGACGGTGGGCCAACCGATCAGCCACCGGATCGAGCACCTCGTCAGCGGCGTGCGAGCGAGCATCGCCTTGAAAATCTATGGCGAGGACCTCGACCAGCTGAGGAGCCTGGCCCGTCAGGCCGAGGCGGCCATGAAGGGCGTGCCGGGGCTGGTCGACGTCACCGTCGAACAACAAACCGAGATCCCCGAGATCGTCGTGCTGCCGACCGCAACCGAGGCGGCATCCGTCGGCAAGACGCCGGGAGAGGTCGCCGCGTTCGTCGAAACAGCCCTCGTCGGGACGAAGGTCGCCGACTACTTCGAGCACGGTCGAGCGTACGACGTCGTTGCCCGACTGCCTCCTGCATACGCGTCGGCCCCCGAGAAGATCGCCCTCGTGCCGATCGAGGCCGACGGCAAGCGCTTCGCCGAGCTCGGCAGCATCGCCAGCATCACGAAGACGCTGGGGCCCAACCTGATCAACCACGAGAACGGTCAGAGGCGCATCCTCGTGACCGCGAATGTCAGCGGTCGGGATCTCCGAGGCGCTGCTGAAGACGTGCTGCGCGTCACGCGCGACGGCGTTGCGCTGCCGCCGGGGTATCGGCTCGAGCTCGGCGGCCAATTCGAGAGCGAGGCTTCCGCGAGCCGAACGATTCTCCTCCTCTCGGGCGTCGCCATCATCGGCATCGTGGTGTTGCTCTATGT
>CALKVR010000124.1 GCA_938004815.1 uncultured Polyangiaceae bacterium
CTTCGGTGTTGCTGGGCACGCTCGGGGCCGTCGCGGTGCTCGCAGCGGCGCGCGGCGCGGGCAGGCGGATGGCCGTCGCCTGCGGCCTGATGTTCGCTCTGCACCCGGCCCTCGTCACGTACACGCCCGCGTTGATGACCGAAGGCATCACCGCGTCGCTGCTCGCGATCGCGATGGCGTTTGCGATCCGAGCCCAACGACGGAGCCTCCTCGCGGCGGCGGGCCTGGGCCTGACGATCGGGCTGCTCACGTACGTGCGCCCGCAGAACGTTATCTTCGCGCCGCTCTTGCCCCTGCTCGCCGGCCTCGCGCGTGAGCGGAGCTGGCGTTCGCTGCGGCGCGCCGTGCCCGGCGCCGCCCTCGCGCTCGCCGTCGCACTCGCGCTCGTCGCGCCCTGGACGTACCGAAACTGCACCGAGATGGGCCGCTGCGCGCTGGTCTCGGTCAACGGCGGCTGGAACCTGCTCATCGGTACCGACCAGGACGCGGGCGGCACGTGGGCCGCGCTCAAAGTGCCCGAGCCATGTCGCGAGGTGTGGGACGAGGCCGAGAAAGACGCGTGCTTCGGTCGGGCCGCGCGAGAGGCGATCACCGCGCGACCCGGCGCCTGGCTCGCGCTCGCGCCGAGCAAGCTGGCGGTGACGTTCGAGTACTTCGGCGCCGGCCCCTGGTACCTCCACGCGTCGAGCCCCGACGCGTTCTCTGCGCGGGCCAAGCAGGTGTGGGGCGGGGCCGAGCTCTTGACCCAGCGGCTCCTCTCGTTCGCCGCCCTGGCCGCGATCCTCGCCCGTCTCCGGCCGCACCTCGTCCCCGTGCGCGGCCGCGCCGCGCGCTTCGGGCCGGCGCTCGTCGCGCTGGCGCTCGGTCTCTCGGGGACGATCGCCACGCTGGCCCTCGGGGCTCTCGGGCTGCTCTCGGCCCTCCACCCGCGCCTCGCCGGGCCCGAGGCGCCCCGGCGCATCGTGCCGGCGGCCGTGATCCTCGCGACGGCGGCCATTCACGCCGTGTTTTTCGGTGCCGGCCGGTACGGGCTGGTCGTCGTTCCCGCGACCATCCTCCTCGTTTCGGTCTGGGCCGACCGAGGCCGCCCATCCGGCTTTTGACATGCGGGCCCGATCCCGGGCATCCTTTCGGCCATGCCCCTGATCGAGAACGAAGAAGCCGCCCGTCGTCTCGCCCGCGCGATCGCGAGCGACCTCTCCCTCTACAACGAGGAAAAGATCGTCAAGGGCATCCAAGAAGACGACCTCTTCACCAGCCTCTCGGAAGAGATCGAAGAGGGCCGCGCGCTCTACAAGAGCCGCGTGTCGGCCGACCTCTACCACAAGAATTTCTACGACCGCGCCCTCGTCGACATCCTCGTGAAGTCGAAGGGCCACGTGAAATCCCGCGTCTGGTAGCGCGGTCAGGCTTCGCGGAGGGCGGCGAGCACCGCCGCCATGTCGGCCGGCGGTTCGCTCTCCCATCGCATGAGCTGCCCGGTGCGGGGGTGACGCAGCCCGAGCAGCCGCGCGTGCAGCGCCTGGCGACCCAGGCTCTCCGCGAGCGCGGCGAGCCGCTCGTCTTTGGGGCGCTTTCCGTAGAGCGGGTCGCCGAGGATGGGCGCGCGTCGCTGCTCGGCGAGGTGCACCCGGATCTGATGGGTGCGCCCTGTCTCCAAGCGGCACGCCACGAGGGTGCACGGCCCGAGCGGCTCGAGGGCCCGAACGTGCGTCGTCGCGCGCTTGCCGCCGGCGATGCGACCCTGGGAGGTGAACTTGAGCCGGTCGCGCGGGTGGCGGCCGTAGGGTGTATCGATCGTCCCGCTCTCGGGCTGACCGACGGTGATAGCCAGGTACTCGCGTTCGATGACGTGGGCTGAGAACTGCGCCTTCAGGTCTTCGCGCGACTGACGGTGCTTGGCGACCACGAGCAGACCGCTCGTCCCCTTGTCGAGGCGGTGGACGATGCCTGGACGGGGTAGACCGGACGCGTCCTCGTCGTCGAGCTCGCTGGCCGCGAACCCGTCGCGCGCGAGGAGGCCATGCACGAGGGTGCCCGTCCAGTTGCCGCGCGCGGGGTGGACCACCATGTCGCCCGGCTTGTCGATGACGATCAGATCCTCGTCCTCGTGAACGACCACGAGGACCACGCTCGGGTCGGGTTCGGCGGCCGTGCGGGCGGGGGCGGCCGGCTCGATCCGTACCTGCGCGCCCTCGGGCACCGCGTCCGAGGCGGCGGCCGCTGACGCGTCGACCGTCACGTTGCCCGAGGCGATCCAGCGCTGCACCTCGGCGCGCGACACGGCGTGACCCTCGGCGCGAAGCGCAGCGACCACGAAGCGGTCGAGGCGGTCGCGCGGATCGTCGGGCCCTGCTCGTACGGAGAGGACCGCCGGGCTCGCTTCGCCCTTCGCTCTGAGCGAGCTCACGGCCCCCCCGCGATCAGTAGTCGGCGTCGCCGTCGTCGCCGTCGTCGCCGCTCGACAGCTCGGGGTTCAACGCGACGTGCGACTCCAGATCTTCCAGGCGTTGGGCCTCGGAGAGATCGATGACGCCCGCTTGCTCGGCCAGGTAGAGGTCGAACGCCGTGTACCGCGGCCAGAACCTGACGAGCGTATCCTCGTGGTCGACGCCCAAGATGAGCAGCTCACCGTCGCGCCGGGCCTCGCCCAGGTAGAGGACGTTCCAGGGGTGGCGGGGCCGGTTGGGGAGGCGCAGGAGCTTCGTGCGGATGCGGGAGTCCGTCCACCCGAGCTCGGTGCGCGCCTCGGCGAGCTTGCGAACGCTCGTCAGCCGAGGGCGGGGCGACGAGGCGCTCGCCCCGAACCGACCGCGCCCGTGCCAGCCCTTGCCGAACGAGGCGAAGGTGAAGTCGAAGGCGAGGAACGCGCGGAGGGTCGGGGGGAGCTCGACCATCAGCTTCGACTCGAGGCTGTCGAGCGCGCCCCGGCCGGCGCCGACAGGCCGGTCTCCACCCTTCTTGGCCACGCGGGCCTTGAGGACCGAGATGACGTGCTCCACGAGCGGAAGTCCGCGTTCGATGGTCGGCATGGGGAAGGGTCGAAAAAAAGAAGACTAGGGCCGGGCTAGCACGCTCCTCCCCAAGGGTTCAAGCCCAATCGCCTAAGAGGCCCTTCGCGGCCGTGAACCGAGCCCGGAACCGCGGAGGATTCCGTAGGCGCAGAACCCCACCACGACCGCGAACCAGAGCGTCGCGAGCCGGCTCAGCAGCATGGCGGCGGTGGCGACGGGGCCGGGCACCCCCCCGAGCGCGACCATCGACTCCTCGAGCACCTTTTCGGTCGCGCCGAGGCCGCCGGGAAGGGGCGTCAGCGCGCCGGCGAGGGTGGCGGTGGCGTAGAAGAAGATCGCGCGGGGCACGTCGAGGCTCGTGCCGAACCCGCCCAGGATGACCCACACGCCCACCCCCTCGAGGGCCCAGCCCGCGACCGAGAGGACGGACGGGATGACGAGGGTGCGGGGCGAGGTGATGACCCGGAGCTCGACGAGCGCCTGCTCGATCTTGGGGGTGACCCTCTGCGCGACGGCGCCCGCCTTGCCCGGCAGCTTGGCGAGGGTGGCGAGCAGCGCGGAGCTCAGCGAAGAGATGGTGACGAACGCCAGCAGGAACGCCACGAACGCGGTGCCGAGCGCGGCCCACACGAGGCCGCCCGGGAACACGCTCGCGCCGAAGGTGATGAGCACGATGACGCCGACGAGGTCGGTCAAGCGCTCGGCGGCCACGATGGGCGCGGTGCGCACCACCTCGATGCCGCGGAGGTCACGCAGCACCACCGACTTGAAGACCTCGCCGACCTTGAGCGGCGTGACCGTCAAGACGAAGCCCGAAAGAAAGACGAGCAGGCTCTCGCCCCACGGGATCGCGCGAGGCTCTCCGCGGCCGGGCTGGATGCCTAGCACGGCCAGGTAGTACTCCCACTTGAGGAACCGGAGCAGGTAGTTCAAGAACGAGAGCCCGCAAGCGACGCCGAAGGTCGACCACGCGTAGCTCGCCAGCTCGTGCTCGATCGTCTTGGTGCCGCGAACCGCGACGAGGACCCCGTAGAGCACCACGCTCGCGAGCATCACGAGGATGACGCGGCGGCCGAAGTTGCTCGGACGTTCGGCAGAGGTCACGAGCGGGGCGACGGGCGCGACGACGGTGGCCCGGGACGGACCGAGCCGCGCGACGAGATGGGGCCGACGTCGTCGGCGGCGCGACGGAGGCGGCGCCGGATGAAAATCACGACGAAGGCGACGGTGAAGACGACGGCCAGCGCGGCCAGGCCGCCCACGACCCACGGTGAGGTCGTGTACTTGCCCCGCCCCAGCGCGCTGTCGGGCCGCTCGTAGACCGTCTGCTGGACCACCGAGGCTCGGACCCTAGTACATCGTCTCGCGCGCCGTGAGGATCTTTGAGCCGGCGCCTGCCCGTTTGCGCGGCGCGCGCACAGGCTCCGTCGTGTAGCCTGTCGCCGGGACGACGATGCAGCGCTTTTTTACTCTGGCCTTCGGTACGTGTCTCCTCCTCGCGTGCGGCCGCGCCGGGCTCGATCCGTTCCCCGGTGGCGAGGGCGACGGCGCCGGCGGTCAGGGCGCGAGCGGCCCGTCATCGTCGTCGTCGGGCGTGCCCTCGGTGACGTCGACCACCAGCACGCAGGTCGGGCCTGGCGGGGGCGGCGAGGGCGGCGGCACCGGCTGCACCGTCGCGCAAGAGTGCGAAGACTTCGACCCCTGCACCACGAACGCCTGCGAGGGCGGCAGCTGCGTGTTCGGCCCGCGTGACGACGACGGCGACAACTCGATCGCGATCGCGTGTGGTGGCGGCGACTGCAACGACATGAACCCCGAGGTGTTCCCCGGGCACCCCGAAGATTGCTTCGACGGCTCCGACAACGACTGCAACGGGGTCGAAGACTGCTTCGATCCGGCCTGCACGAACGTGCCCGACTGCGGGTGCCAGCCGTCGCAAGAGAACTGCTCCAACGGAACGGACGACGACTGCGACGAGCTCGCCGATTGTTTCGACATCGACTGCATCGGGACGCCCGCCTGCGGGTGCCTCCCGAGCGAGGCGGGCCTCTGCCAGAACGGCTTCGACGACGACTGCGATCAGCAGTTCGACTGCTTCGACTCGGACTGTTCGAACACCCCCGAGTGCCAGTGTCAGCTCCAGCAGGAGAGCTGCTCGAACGGGAGCGACGACGACTGCGATCTCCTCGTCGACTGCGGCGACCCGGACTGCCAGGGACAGTTTCCGTGCGCTTGCTTCCCGCCCGGGACGCCCGAGGTGTGCAACGACGACTTCGACAACGACTGCGACGGTCTGCCCGACTGCGCCGACGCCGACTGCCTCGTCTCGCCCGCGTGCCAGATGTGCGTCGCCGAGATCTGCAACGACGGCATCGACAACGACTGCGATCTCGCCATCGACTGCGCCGACGAGGCGTGCTTTTTGACGCCGACGTGCCCGGTCGGCCCCGAAATTTGCAACAACGGCCTCGACGACGACTTCGATGGCTTCGCCGACTGCCAAGATCTGGACTGCGCGCAGAACCCGCTCTGTCAGGCCGAGCAGGCCAACTGCCTGTCGCCGCTGCTCATCACCGGCTCTGGCACGTTCCTCGGCGACACCACCGGTCACGTGAGCGAGACCAAGGGCACGTGCGGCGGCGACGCCGGCGAGGCGGTGTTCTTCTTCGAGCTCAGCGCGCCCTCGTTCGTGCACCTCGACTCGTCGGGCACGAGCTTCGACTCCACGCTCTACGTCCGGACGGGCGTCTGCAACACCGGCCTCGAGATTGGCTGCGACGACGACAGCGCCGGCAATTTCGCGGCCGATCTGACGTTCGACATCCTCTACCCGGGCACGTACTTCGTGTTCCTCGACGGCTTCGCGGTCGACCCGAACGGCGGCGCCAACGAGGGCCCGTTCCAGCTCAACGTCGAGATCATCCCGAACCCGCCCGAGCTCTGCTTCGACGATATCGACAATGACGGCGACGTCTTCGTCGACTGCGCCGACCCGGATTGTACGAACGTCGGCGCGTGCTTCAACTGCAACGGCGGCGCGCCGCCCACGGCCGAGTTCGAGCCGTCACGCTGCACCGACGGTCAAGACAACGACTGCGACGGTGAGACCGACGGGGCCGACCTCGATTGTCATGCCAGCCCCGTGTACGTCACCGAGTTCTGCAACGCCATCGACGAGACGCAGAACGGCATCCTCGACGATTTCGCCTGCCGCTGCGCGAGCGACAGCGACTGCGACGAGATCGGCCAGCTCTGCTACACGCACACCGTCCACGCGTGCGGAATCCCGTGCCAGAACGTGTTCGGCATGGCGATCTGCCCTGCGATCGCGCCCGGCTCGGTGTGCAACTTGGCGACGTCGCAGTGCGAGTTCCCGTAGGTGGCTGGCGTTTCTCGCCGATAGCTTCGCGATCTCGGCGTCGAGCGTGCTCGCGTACGATGTACGCTCCGCGCGACTCGCCACCGACCTCACTCGCTCTCGGCGAAAACCACTCAGCCACCTCTGCGAGGTCTCGTCTCGGGCACCGCGACTCGTCCGTGACCTACTTGCCGAGCAGGCACATGGTGGCCGAGCACTCGCCACGAAAGCCTTCGCGCACCAGGTCTTTGCAGTCCGCGTTGGTCTTGCACGCGTGCGTGCAGTACGCCCCCGGGCCGGACTCCATGACGCACTGGCTGCCGGTCGGCCGGTCGGGCGTCGCGTAGGCCGGCATCGCCGCGCAGTCGGTCCCGCCCTCGAACTCTTTGGCCGCCGGCTGCCACACCTCACGCGTGCACTTGCCACCAGGCGGAACCGTCCCCGGCTTCTTGCCGGACGGCGTTGCTGCCGATGCCGTCGACGCGGCCGCGGCGTCGGTGGACGGCGCTTCTGCGGCGGCTGCGTCCGCCGTCGCTTCGGGCATCGCCTCGCTGTCGGTGGTCGAGCTCGCGGGAGAGGTTGCGGAGCCTGCTTGGCGAGAAGGTTCGGAGCAGGAGAGGGTAAGGAGGGTGAGGGACGCGATGCAAGCGAAGCCGGAGGAGGGCGGAGGCATGGCTCGTCCTAGCATTGGGGGCTCGCGGCGCGGATCGCTGACGGCTCACGAAAGTCGTGCTGAGAGGGCATGCTCAGTGGTGATGGGTCAGGTTCCGAACCAGTCGGCCACGCCCTTTGGCGTGAGACAAGCCTGCCAATGCCGTGAGAGGTCGAGCCGGAGCCGAGTCTGATGACGACAGTGCAAACGGCATTGTCATGCTTCTCTCACATGGGAGGACATGACCGACCGATCGTACGGCAAGGCGCTCGGCATCGACCTCGGCATGGTCATCGGCATCGGATCTCGGATCTTCGGGTCTGGCCGATGCCGATGCCGATGCCGATG
>CALKVR010000125.1 GCA_938004815.1 uncultured Polyangiaceae bacterium
GTACCCGATCGACGCCTGGTGGCCCCAGGTGATCGTGCCCGCATCGGGCGGGATCTCGCCGACGAGCATGCGGCAAAGGGTCGTCTTGCCGACGCCGTTGCGCCCGATGATGGCGATCTTCTCGCCCTTGGTCACCAGGGCGTTGAGCTCGGAGCAGACGGTGACCTCTGGCCACGCCTTGGAGAGACCGTCGAGCGTCAGCGTCTGCTTGCCCGACGGCTTCTTCACCAGCACCTGGATGAACGGGCGGGCGATGTTGCTCTTTTTCAACTCGGCGAGCGACAGCTTCTCGATCTGGCGCTTGCGGCTCTGGACCTGCGACGCGCGGGTGCCGGCGCCGAACTTGGCCACGAACTCTTTGAGCTGATCGATCTTCTTGGTGCGCTCGGCGTTCTCTTGCTCGACCCGCGATCGAATCTGACCCTTGGCGATGACCATTTCGTCATAGCTGCCGGTGTAGACGATGATGGTCTCGTAATCGATGTCGGCGATGTGGGTGCAGATCTCGTTCAGGAAATGGCGATCGTGCGAGATCGTCACGAGCACCCCCTCGTAACCGCACAAGAACCGCTCGAGCCAGCGGATGGTGTCGAGGTCGAGGTTGTTCGTCGGCTCGTCGAGGAGCAGCGCGTCGGGCTTGCCGAACAGTGCCTGCGCCAAGAGCACGCGCAGCTTGAGGCCGCCCGCGAGCTCGCTCATCGGGCGCTCGTGCAGGGTCACCGCGATGCCGAGGCCCTCGAGCAGGGTCGCCGCCTCACTCTCGGCGACGTACCCGTCCTCGTCCGCGATCGTGCCCTCGAGCTCGCCGAGGCGCGCGCCCTGCTCGTCGGTCAGCTCTTCGCTGGCGAGGAGCTGCTCCTTTTCCTCCATCGCCTTCCAGAGCTTCTGGTTGCCCATGACGACGACGTCGAGGACCCGCACGTCTTCGAACGCGTACTGGTCCTGGCGGAGGACGCTCGTCTTCTCGGGGCGGATGACGGAGCCGGCGTCGGGGTCGAGATCGCCGGAGAGGATCTTCATGAACGTCGACTTGCCGGCGCCGTTGGGGCCCGTCAGACCGTACCGGCGGCCCGAGGTGAAGTTGACGACCACGTCCTCGAAGAGTCGCTTGCTGCCGTAGCCCTTGGTGACGCCCTGAACCTGAATCGAAGCCATGACAGCGCGGGCTTAGCAGGTCCACGGCGCGAACGCTCGGTTGGCGCGATCGAGCCCGCGCGCGCTCACAAGAAGCGGCCAAGCGCGGGGTTCTTCTTCAGCAGGGGACCGGCAGGCTCTCGCGCGAGCACGGCCTCGAGGGCGGCGACGTCGCCGGTGCGGTCGAGCTTCTTGGCCGCGTAGAGCCCGAGAGCGGCGAGGGTCGGTCGGCCCTCTTTGCGGGTGTCGGCATCGTCGAGGGCGGCCTTGGCCGCGCCGAGAGCGTCGTCCCATCGCTCTTCGTAGAGCGCGACCGCGATGCGCGCGGTGGGCGCGGGCGGCGGTGTGACCTCGAGGTGTCGCTTCGCGGCTTCGACGTCGCCCGAGGCGAGGAGCATGATCACGCGCCATGTCTTGGCGGTGGCGGCGACGCCCTGCATGCGAGGGTGCTCGAACCAGCCGGACGCGAGGGCGCGGTCGGCGAGGCGCAATGCCTCTCCGCTGTCGCCCTGAAAGAACCGCGTGACCCCGAACATCAGGACGTGCGTCGCGTGAAACGCCGCGAGCGGCCGCGCAATCGCGAGGAGGCGCGCGTAGCGCTCCCCTGCCCCGTCGACGTCGCCGTCGTTGAGGCACCTCGTCGCGGCAAGCCCCTCGGCGCGGATCTGTCCGAGCTTCGCCATCGTGAGGGCGCGCTCGATCATGCCCGCGCGCCACGCGACGCCGAACGCGGCCGCGAGCCAGGCCAGGGTAATGAGCGGCGCCAGCGACGGGCCGCCGACCTGGAACGCGAGGAAGAGCAACCCGACGACGGCGAGCGCGAGCATGGCCGCCGCGACACGCAGCCGGCGCGCCTTGTCTCGGCGCCTGTGCGCGACCTCGAGATACGCCTCGGGCACCACCATGGCCCGCATTCTGCCACATACGGCGTATCGGCCGCGCGTGCCGTGCCCAGCGGAGAACGGGCGCGCACCGCGGCGGTGTACGCTCTACCGGTGCGCGACGCCGCGCGTGACCCACCCGATCCACCTCGGGTCGCCGGACAGGTAGTACTTGTCGATGCTCTCGAAAATGAAGCCGGCGCGACGCACGAGCGACTCGATGTCGCGGTTGAGGGTGCAGCCGCCGAGGAGCATGCCCGTGAAGCCGGTCAGACGGTTCTGCCATCGCTGCACCTCCGGATCTTCGGCGAGCCCGTGTTCGAGGAGGTGAAACCGGCCGCTCGGCTTGAGCACGCGACGGATCTGCTCGAGGGCGGCGACGGGATCGCCCACCGAACACATCGTGAACGTCGAGACGACCGCGTCGAAGCTCTCGTCGGGCGCCGCGATGCGCTCGCTTTCGAGCTGGAGGTACTCCACCGGAAACGGCGCGGCGGCGATGCGACCGCGTGCCAGCTTGGCGCTCGGGGCCGACGGGTCCAGGGCGACCACGCGCTCGACGCCGTCGGGGTAGTACGGCAGGTTGTGCCCCGTCCCGAAGCCGACCTCGAGGACGTCGCCCTTCACACCCGCGAGCGCCTGCTTTCGTTGCTCGGCAAGGACTTCGGTGTCCATCGCGGCGTTGACGATGCGCGGTAACACCCATTCTCCGTACAACCCCATGTGAGCCTCCCGGTGCGGCTTTGTGCGCCGCCGACCGTGACCCTATGGCGGCGCCGGCGGACGCGCATGAGGAGATCTCCCCAATCTTCGCGACGCCGAGATCATTTTTCTCGCTCCGGCTCGAGCTGCTCCTCGGGCAAGAGGCCATTTTGGAGAGCGAAGTGGCTCGCGGTGACTCGGTTGACGGCACCAGTCTTGGCGTAGATGTGCTCGATGTGGTTGCCCGCGGTCTTGGGGGACACGCCGAGCTCGCTGGCGATCTGCCTCGTGGTGAGGCCCCGAGCGACGAGCCTCAAGACCTCGACCTCGCGCTGTGTGAGGCCGGCCGGCCCCGCACGCCGCTTGCAGAGCCGGTGACCGGCGGCCCGCAACACCGCCTCGACCGCGTCGCCGTCGAGCTTCCCTGCACGCACGTCGGCGCGCAGGAGACGTGCGGCCGCCTCGGCCGCGTGTGGGGGTCGGTGCGCTCGAGCCTCGCGCATCGACTGGTAGGCGTCGGCGACCGCGAGCACGCGGCCGGGGCGGGAGATGGCGGCGCCGGATAGGCGACGGGGATACCCCGACCCGTCGAGGCGCTCGCGGTGCTGCACGACGATGGCTCCGAGCGGAGCCAGGGCGGTCGACTGCTCGAGCATGCGCTCGCTGAAGTATGGCTGCATGCGGACGCGCTCCCACTCGCCAGTGCCGAGCGGACCAGGCTTGTCCCAGATCGAGTTCGAGATCCCCATTCTGCCGAGGCCATGCAGAAGGCCGGCGCGACGGAGCGCGCGGACGTCGCCCTCGGACATGCCGAGCCCCGCGGCCGCCGCTCCCGCGAGCTCGGACACCGCTCGAGCGTGCCCCAGCCAATGCGGTGATTTCAGATCCACGAAGTTCGCGACAGCGAGGAGGGCTTCGTCGAGCGCCTTTTCGGAGAGAACGACGCGCAACGCAGGCTCCGCGTCGATCACCGCTTTCCAAGCGACGACCGACTCGAGCCCGCCGAAGACGCGCTCTGGGTCTCGTCGCAGAGCGGACACCAGCCGGGGCTCGAACTGCGAGCCGTTGCGCGCGCCCGCGAACGCGAGGGCCTTGGCGACGCCGCCGACCCGGTGGGTCACCTCCATGAACTCGGCCATGCCCGCGATGCGAGCGGCGACAGGAATCGCGGGGCCCGCGATTCCGCGGGGCCAGCCCCGGCCGTCCCACTGCTCGTAGGCAGAGCCGACCGAGTCGACCACCGCGCGCGGCAACCCGAGCTGCTCCGCGAGAGCGCGGGCGAGCTTGGTGTGGTTTTCGATCATCTCATCGACGTCGCGTCGACCCGAGACCAGAAACTCTACGCCGACCCGAAACCGATGGAGCGGCGGGCTCCCCGCCCCGATCTGCGCGAACATGGAGACTGCGCCGCGCAGGGTGCCCCAGTCGTCGCCGTACTTCGTCGACTTCATCGCGATGTCGTCGCCGAACCACTTGGCCTGCTCGTGCGCATCGGTGTGACAACCGACCCCGACCAGCAGCGCGGTGTAGTAGACGACCGCGCGCGTGCTCTCGTCGACCTCGACCAGCTCGGCGAGCCGCTGGGCGACGAGACACTGCCGCAGCACGTGCTCCATCGGCTGACCGAAGCCGAGGTCGACGCCGAGCGAGAGCGCGGCGACGATCTCGGCCAAGCGTACCGGTCCGGTCTCTCCCGCCCCGTTCGTCACGGCTGACCTCGCGGGGTGCTCTGGGTCCACTCCTCGATGGCGACCTCGATGCCGCGCCGCGCGGCCGCAGCGAGTACGAGCTCGGCCACGACGCGCCGGTGACACAGCGGCGCCTGCGAGGTGCCTGGGAGCTCGCAGGCGCAGAAGAAGATCACGCGCTGCGCGCGCTCGCGACGCGCCACGATGGCATCGAGCAGGTGCTCGGCCGCGGCGGGCTCGACGATCTCGATGCCGGTCTGTCGCTCGGCGACGCGCCTGTTCCCGAGCTGGGGCATCCACACGTAGCGCTCCGGCCCCGCGAGCCTCTCGAAGGCGCGATCGCGAAACCCGGCCGCACGCACGCTTCGCGAGACGCGAATGTCGACGAAGCAAGGCGGTGCGAAGCCGCGCGCCGCTTCCGCCTGCGCCGTGAGGTCGAGAAGGAGCTGGGTCTTCGAGCCCCATCCCCAGTATCCGAACGTGAACGCTTCCAGAGGGCCTCTCGCGAGCAGCGTAGCAGCGCCCCCGCGCGTGGCGGGCGCGAGCGCACGGCTTGACCATCCGTCGGCATTGAATGACCCTCTCGCGTATGGAAGAAGCCCACGGCAGGTGCCTATGCGGCGGGGTGAAGTTCGAGGCGAAGAACGTGCAGACGAGCTACCACGCCTGCCACTGCGGCATGTGCCGGCGGCTGTCGGGCGGGGCGCCGCTCTTCGCGACGTTCGTCGGGAGCGTGACCTTCTCGGGTGAGGACAACCTCGCGCGGTACGCGTCGTCGGACTGGGCCGAGCGCGGGTTCTGCCGCGTGTGCGGGACGACGCTGTTCTATTTCTTGAAGCCGGCCAAGCGGTACGCGATGAGCGTCGGCGCGTTCGAAGACCGGGACACGTTCACGCTCGCGCGCGAGATCTTCATCGACAAAAAGCCGCCGAGCTACGCGCTCGTCGGCCACCACCCTCGGCTGACCGAGCGCGAGGTCCTCGCCGAGCACGGCATGTGATTCAAGGGCCGATGCCGGCGCGCGCGAACGCCCGCGCGAACGGCGATCTCACATGCAGCAGACAGAGCCCTCGACGCCGAGGGCGACGCGTCCGATGGGAGGTGCGCAGGCCGGCACCCGGTTTGCACATCTTCGTTCGAGGAGATCGGTCGATGATCAAAGTCCGCGACGAGCAGCGCACGGAAGCCCCACCTGAGCGCGACTGGTACCGAGAGAGCGCCACCACGGGCGGCCCGATGGAGCGGTACAGCAAGCCTCTGCCGGCGGCGGAGGAGACCGAGCCGAAGAGGGCACCCGAGGAGGTCACCGACAAGAAGGTCGCCGAGAAGAAGCCTCGGGCGAAGAAGCCGGCAACGCGCGCATCCAAGAAGCGCGGCGCCTAGAACCACGCGGCGCTTGAAAGGGTGCGAGGGCGATGGTGCGCACCAACGCACCCGGGTGGGCGCAGGACGCGGCTGGTGAAGGCTAGTCTGCGAGAGCGGTCACGATGTCGCCGTTGATCGCCAGACCCGCCCCAACCCCCCAGACGAACTCGTCTTGGGTCTCCGATATCTCGGCGTTGCCGAACCACGGACCGACGACGAAGCCCACGAGCGCGTTCGGTGCGATGATCATGCCGCCGGACACGATGGGTGTGATCTCGCGCTTGACCCGGTCGAGAGGGGTGCGGGACTCGATCACGGTGTTCGCCGAGAACATCCCCGGATACCCGGCGTAGAACCCGAACTTCCGGCTCAGACACTGGGTGCTCTTGCCCTTGAAACCGGCGTCCGCTTTGCGCGCGGTCACGAGGTCGCGCTGCACCTCGGCGAGCTGACAGGCGAGCCGGGAGGCCCTCTCTCTATCCTTCCAACCGGGAACCTGCTTCGCCGCGTAGGGCTCGGCCGCGACGCGTGTCGCGCACTCCTCGGCGCGTGCTTCGTTCAAGATCGCCGCCGCGCGCTCATGCTTCTGGAGCGCGTCGACCGCCGGGAGCAGGCGATAGAGAGCCTGCGTCGCCGTAGCGATCCGCGCCTTCTCCGTCGCCTTCAGGTCCGGTCCACCACGCTCGGTCTCGACGATCGCGCACGTGAGCTGAGTCAGCCGTGCGCGCGTGTTCTCGTCCTCGGCGTCTCCTGGAATCCACTGACGGAGAAGCGGCGATGCTTCGATCCGCTCCGGGCAGCCCTTCGGCTGCTTCATGATGTGCCGCTCGGCCATCGCAACGAAGGCGTCGGCCTCGTCTCCGCGCAGGTTGGAGCGAACAACCGCTCGCAGCTGGTGCTCCGCTTCATCCGCGAGTTCTTCCAGGCGCTCGAGCTTCTCTTCGGCGTGGTGCTCATCGATGCTGCGTTCGGCGTCCTGTATCGTCTTCTTCAAGGCTGCTTGGTAGAGGGCGACAGCAGCCCTCGCCTCCTCGACGGCCTTGTCGGCCTTCGTCTTCGCGTCGTCGGCGTCCTTCTTGGCTTCGGTCTCCATCGTCCGTAGCGGCACCGCCTTGGGGTCGGCCGCCGCCTTCACAACCGTCTCCAGCGCCTCCACCGTCTTCTCCTTCTGCTTCGCCTCTTCGACCTTCTCGCTGGCGGCGGCCACCGCCTCGTCGGCCTCTTTCTCGACCTCCCCCAGGCTGGGCTTCTCGGCCTCCTCAGCCGCCCCGCTCTCCTCCACCGCCTGCTCGGCCTGTTGTTCCGCCGTGGCGCTCGCGACCGCGTTCGCCTCGGACGTGGACCACTCGAGGGCGCAGTAGACATTCTTGGAAGCGTTCTGCCCCCAGTAAGCGGGAAAGAACCCGAAGAACGGCATCGCGCCGCCGGCGATACCGTCGAGCGTGTTTCCCGCAAACCCAGGCGTGTACACCATCGCAGAGACGCCGGCGGTGACGCCCCATCTCATGAGCCGAAACCGTTGCTGCTCCGGGGTCTCGGTCTTCTCCTTCGCGCCCTCCTCCTTGGCCTTCTTTAGCGCGGCGCGGAGCTTCTCGACCTCGT
>CALKVR010000126.1 GCA_938004815.1 uncultured Polyangiaceae bacterium
GCCCGAGGGAGCTGGCCCCGATGCCCATCCCGCCGCGCTGCGAGCCGTCGCACTGTTGCCGCGCGGCTTTTGGGGGAGGGGGTACTTCGGTTAGCTAAAGGTTCGTATTTACAGCTGATTTAGGTCAAGCTGAAAGTCGCTCGGACTATATCACGCCAAAGTTTGTCCAATCAACACTCAATTTTTGAGGTGACAACTCGGTTGGTGGGCCGGGCCGCAGATTTTTCTCAGGCCGCGTTCAGGCGGCCTTTTCTTCGCTGTCGCCTGCGGTTCCGAGGAGGGCCTCGACGAACTCCTCGGCGTTGAAGTCGCGAAGATCGTCCGGGCGCTCGCCCACGCCGATGTAGCGGACCGGGACCTGATGCTCGGCACAAATCCCGAGGACGACGCCGCCCTTGGCCGTACCGTCGAGCTTGGTGAGGACGATGCCGGAGAGCGGAAGCGTCTCTTTGAACATCGCGGCCTGCTGCGAAGCGTTCTGACCATTCGTCGCGTCGAGGACGAGCAGCGTCTCGTGCGGCGCACCGTCGAGGGCCTTGCCCAGCGTCTTCGCCACCTTCTTGAGCTCGTCCATCAGGTTCGTCTTGGTGTGGAGGCGGCCGGCGGTATCCGCCAGCACGAC
The DNA here is from genome assembly GCA_938004815.1 of uncultured Polyangiaceae bacterium. Classification (GTDB taxonomy): domain Bacteria; phylum Myxococcota_A; class Polyangia; order Polyangiales; family Polyangiaceae; genus Xiheicaenibacterium. The sequence continues at coordinate 623 of CALKVR010000126.1, forward strand.
GTCGGCGCCGATGTCCTTGGCCCTTTGAACGGCGTCGAAGAGCACCGCGCCCGCGTTCGCGCCGTCGGCGCCGGTCACCACCTCACAGCCGGCGCGCTTGCCCCACGCGACGAGCTGCTGGACGGCCGCTGCGCGGAACGTATCGCCCGCAGCGAGGACGACCTTCTTTCCGTCGGCGACGAGCCGGGTCGCGAGCTTGCCGATGGTCGTCGTCTTGCCGCTGCCGTTCACGCCCACGACCATGACGACGGTGGGCGTCGCGCTGAGCGCGATGCCCCCGCCGCCGATGTCGATGACCTCGAGCGCCTTGGATCTGAGCGCATCCCAGACGCGCTCTTCGTCTTTGAGCTCGCCTCGTGACAGCGACTCTTTGATCGCGCCGACCAGCTCGGACGTCGTCTTTACCCCGACGTCGCTCGTGAGCAGCACCTCTTCGATCTGCTCCATCAGCTGGGGATCGATCTCTTTGCGCCCGGCGAACACCGCCTTCAGTCGGCCGAAGAACCCCTCGGACTCGCGCGCGCGCGTCAGGCCCTTGCGCAGCCCGGCGACGTCTTTGGCGCGGCGGGTCGCCTCGTCCTCGTCCGCCGGCTTCGGCGGGGGAGCCGATCGGGGCTTTTCTTGCGCCGGAGCGGCCTTCTCGGCCGCGCGCGGCTCGACCGCACGCTTGTCGTCTTTCTTTGCGTCGGCGGGCTTCGCCTCTTTTGCCGCCCCCTCCTTCGGAGGCAGCGGGCGGGGACGCTCGGCCTCGGGGAGCGCGGGCTCCTCTTTCTTTCGCAAGAAGAGGAACCACACCGCCGCCAGGCCGGCGAGCACGATGACGACGATCAGGATCGGGTCCACGGGCCTCGGACTATATGCACCCTGCCGGCCCGCGTACAGGCCCCGCCGTCAGCGGGCGCGTGCGGCTTCGCCGCCCGGTCGTTCACGGGCGCTCGGCTCGGCGGCGGCGACGTCTTCTTCGGCCGCGCGCGTGACGTCGCCCGGGCCGAAGGCGGTGTGCTCGAGCTTCGTCGCCCACGCCTCGACCTGGGGCGTGCCGGTGCGCACGGCGACGCGGCGGACGTGCCCCGGCGTCGGCTCTTTCGACGAGTCGTAGGGCATGCCGCGGCTCTTCGCCCAACGAACCAGGCGATCGAGGAGCGCGCGGCGCCGCGTGACCAACGCGACCCGCAGGACGGAGGGCGAGGGGAGTGGCTGCTCGTAGGTCGCGTGGAGATCGCCCTCGACGATGAGGCGCGCGTCTCGCGGCGCCTCGAGCTCGAGGGCGAAGGTGCCGTCGGCGGCGGTGTGGGTCTCGGCCAGCACCCCGCGGCCCGTGAAGGTAGGAACCACGATGCGCAGCTCGGCGCCGGCGATGGGGTAGCCGTCGTGGGCGTCGTTCACCACTCCGCGCCAGCCCTTCAGCCCGGATGGACGCTCGAGCACGAGGATCTCGGGGCGCCCCGACGGGGGCGGAGGCAGAACCGAGTCGGGGCGATCCGACTTCGGCGCGCGCCGCCATTTCAGGACCACCCACGCGGCGAGCGCGAGGCCGACCGCGGCGAGGACGGCCTGGCGCCAAGGGCTCGGCCCCTGGATCTTCACGTCGACGGTGATGGGCGGGCCCGAGAGGTAGAACGGCGCGGAGGGGACGTAGCGCAGCGTGATCGGAACCTTGGTCGCGGCGCCGCCTGCGAACGACACGACGACGCGCGCGCGGCCGTTCTCGACCTGGCCCGCGCCCACGCTCGCCTCGCCCTGGATGGCTTCGACGACGCCCCCTTCCACGTCGCCGCGGCTGGTCAGGACCTCGACGTCGACCTCGATACCGGCGTCGGGATCGCCGCTGACCGAGTCGTCGGCGTCTAGGCGGGCCACCGCGACGCGGGTCACATACGCCGACGCCTTCGACGGCGCCAGCTGGGGGGAGCCGGCGAACTCCGCCGCGAGCTCGCCGTTGCCCGGGCCGGCGAGCGCCTTGGTGGGCAGATCGAACCTCGCGCGCCCGTCGCCCGACGTGGTGGCGCGCGCCACCGTCTCGCCCCGCTCGTCTTTCAGCGCGATCTCGTGACCGTCGCGCTTCACGGTGGCGAGGAGGCGTGCGGCGTCGTCGCGGTCGATCTTGAGCGACACCGTGATGGTCAGCGTCTCGCGCTCGAGATCGATCGTGGACGGCGGGGCCTCGAACCGGAGCACCGTCTCGGCCCGCTGCTCGCCCTCGGGCGTCGGGATGATCGACAGGTCGGTGCCCTCGAACAGGTTGTTGCCGACGAACTTGGCGCGAAAGCGCAGGCCCGCGCCCGCGCCCGGCTTGCGAACGCAGAAGCCGCCGCGCTCGTCGGTGGTGACGACGTAGGCGTCGCCGTCGGCCCGCACCGAGCCCGACGCCTCGTCGCCGGGGCAAGGGCGCGGGGGCCCCATGCGCTCCACGCGATCACCGGGGCCGAGCGCTTCGATGCGGATTCCGACGCGCCCGATCGACGCCCCCACGTCGTCCGAAACCTGCCCCCGAATCGTCACCTCGCCGGGACCGTCGATGGCTACGAGCTTGACCGTGCTGCCGCCGCGGACGCGCACCTTCACCGCCTCGGCCGTGCTCGCCCAGAGGACGCCGACGACGAGGACGAGGAGCGAGAGGAACGTGCGAGACCACATGGGGAGCCCGGCCTCCGACCCTACCGCACGGCGCGGCGGACCGGGAGGGTGGTCAAAGGGGCGAGCGCCACGCGGCCGCGCGCACCAGATCGAGGCGCGGTCGACAAAAGAATCGAGCCGTACTGAAGCGGCGCTTCGACGCCACGTCCTACCGATCGTTTCGTGTATGGTGAAAACGATGCCCCGAACGTCGGCGCGCATGCGGGGGTTCTGCCTTGCGGTCATCTTCTTCTGTCTGGCGTTCGGGTGGAGTCGATCCGCCTTCGCCGGGCGGATCGACGACCTGATCAAGCAGCTGAAGTCGGACGATTTCCGCGTGCGGACGCAAGCGGCGCTCGCGCTCGGCGCGTCGCGTGACAAGGCTGCCGTCCAGCCGCTCTGCGGCGCGCTCTCCGACTCCAACAACACGGTGAAGATGGCCGCTGCAGCCGGGCTCGGCAAGCTCGGCTTCGACAGCGGCAAGCCTTGTCTGAAGACGGCCAAGGGCAAGGAAAAAGACGCGACCGTCATCTCGGCCATCGACAAGGCGATCGAGAAGATCACGCTCGGCGGTGACCCCCCGCCGCCCGGCGCCGGCGCCAAGTACTACCTGGCGATTCAGGTGACGAACAAAACCAAGAGGGGGGCCATCGACGTAGAGGGGGTGGTGCGCAAGGCGATGCAGGCCAAGTGCCTCGCGAGCTCGACCTGCGCCGTCGCGCCGCGGTCCGAGACGGCCGCCCAAGGCAAAGAGATCACCAAGAACAAGAACCTCAAGGGCTACCTCCTCATCGCCTCGGTCGAGCCCTTCAACTACTCGGGCGGCAACCTGACGGTTCAGCTCAAGGTCACGATGTGGACGTACCCCGACAAAGCGCTGAAGGCCGAGTTCGGCCCGAAGCTCAAGCAGGACCAGACGCCGAGCGAGGATCGGGCCAGCGAGGACGTGCTGATGGGGATGGCCAGCGAGACCGCGGTCGAGTCGTTCCTCAAGGTCGCTGCGTCGCTCTGACTCAGAAGTAGGTCGCCCGAAGAGCACCCTGTTAGGATGGAAAAAGCACCATGAGCGACGAGGGGAAGCCGACGAAGAGGCCCCAGTACAAGCGGAGCTTCAAGAATTACCTTCTCGATCCGCACTTCCAGCTCAAATACACGGCGCTTCTCGTCGGCATCGCGGTCGTGCTCTCGGCGGGGCTCGGCATCCTGCTTTGGCGCGCCGGCAAAGAGATCGGCGAGCAGAGTCAGCTGACCGTCCAGCAGGGCGCCGAGACGGTCGAGCAGGGCAAGAAGACGGTCGAGCGCGGCAAAGAGGTCATCGTCCAATCCGACAAGGTGAACCAGGTGGTCACCTCGACGATGGAGACCTGCTACGCCGACAGCCCCGAGCTGCTCGAGACGTTCCGCAAGGACGCGGCCAAGGACCAGGAGCGGCTGAAAGACGAGCAGCAGAAGCTCGTCGCAGACGAGACCAAGCTGGCCGAGCGCGCCAAGCAGCTCGAAGCCCAAAAGGTCGAGGTCGAGGTTCGCCAGGCCAGGCTCGGGACGGCGCTCATCCTGGCGCTCCTCGTGCTCGTCGTCGGCATCGGGATCGCCGGCATCGTCTTCACCCACAAGATCGCCGGGCCGATCTTCAAGATGAAGCGCCTCCTCCGCCAGGTGGGTGAGGGCAAGCTCGTCGTCCGCGAGCGCCTTCGCAAGGGTGACGAGCTCGTTCACTTCTTCGAGGTCTTCGAGCAGATGGTCGAGACCCTGCGCACCCACCAAAAAGAAGAGATCGCGAGGCTCGACGACATCATCGAGCGCCTCGGCGACCACGACGGCGCCGCGGAGCTCAAGGCGCTTCGTGCCGAGATGCAGGCTCGCCTCGAGCCGTAGGTGGCTGGTGTTTTTCGCCGATAGCTTCGCGATCTCGGCGTCGAGCGTGCTCGCGTACGATGTACGCTCCGCGCGACTCGCCACCGACCTCACTCGCTCTCGGCGAAAACCACTCAGCCACCGACTGAATCGAATCTAGAACGCCGCCTTGATGTGCTCGACGGTCCTCTCACCGGCGGCGTCGAAGCTGACGGCGATGACGTCGAAGCGCATGCGCTCGAGCGATGCGTCGTTCTTGAAGCGCTTCTGCCAGAGCACCTCGCCTGCTTTGCGCAGCCGGGCTCGCTTTCGCCAGTCGAGCGTGTCCAGCGCCTTGACCCACGCGCCCTCTCCGCGGGTGCGCACCTCGACGATCGCGACGACCGGCCCCTGCCGCGCGATCACGTCGATCTCCAGACGGCTGACACGCACGTTCCGTCCCAAGATGACGTAACCGTCATTCAATAGGTAGGAGGCCGCGGCGTCTTCCGCCCGCTGTCCGAGCCGGTGCCCCGCGGGCAGCTCGCGCGCACGGATTTTCTCCACACCCTCTGACGGATGCCGCGGACCGCCCATCGCAGGTGCTGGAGCCCCCCGGCGTCACCTTGCAGGTGGCTGAGTGGTTTCCGTCGAGAGCGAGCGAGGTCGGCGGCGAGTCGCGCGGAGCGTACTGCCGTACGCGAGCACGCTCGACGCCGAGATCGCGAAGCTATCGGCGGAAAGCACCAGCCACCTAGAAGGAGCCGGAGCAGTTCTGGCTGTCGAACGCGCCCACGACCTGCCCGCACTCGAGCTCGGCGGTGGCCACGTCGACCTTGCAGCTGTCGTTGGCCTCTTGTGAGCAGTCGCCCTTGAGGATGGTGTCGTCTTGCTTCACGCAGTACTTGCCAGCCAGCTGGGGGTCACCGATGCCGACGTCGGGCCGGACCTCGGCGCAGACGCAGCCGTCGGGGCACGCGCAGAAGTTGAAGT
>CALKVR010000127.1 GCA_938004815.1 uncultured Polyangiaceae bacterium
CGAGCAGACGGCGGAGCCCCGGCTGCGGGTGGCGCTCACCGCGGCGGCGGGGGCGGAGGACGACCTCCCCGAGATCGAAGCCGCCCTCGCCGAAGCCGAGCGCGACGCCTCGCGCGAAGCCGGCGCGGCGTCAGGCTCGTAGACCGCTGATCGTCCCGTGGCGCCACAGGGCACGTGAGGGCTCAGTGGTGGGCCACCGGCTTCGAAACCCGGGTGAGGTAAAACTCCGCGTTCGACTCGTACACGTGCCGCTCAAGTGCTAGTGAGGCACGCGTCGTGATCACGCTCACCAACCTGGGTAAGGGCTTTGGCCCGCAGGTCCTCTTCGAGAAGGTCGATCTGCACCTCAACGCCGGCTCCCGGTACGGCGTCGTCGGCGCCAACGGCTCGGGCAAGTCGACGTTCTTGCGCATGCTGATGGGCGAGGACTCGCCCACCTACGGCGAGATCGGCATGCCCAAGGCGGCCCGCCTCGGCATGCTCCGTCAGGATCGCTTCCTCGACGATCACCGCCGCGTCGTCGACGTCGCCATGATGGGCGACGAGGTCGTGTGGGCCGCGCTCGAGGAGCAAGATGCGCTCGCGGCGTCCGATGATCCGGACCCGCATCGCATCGGCGCGGTCGACGAGATCCTCCACGCGCACGACGGCTACGGGCTCGAGGCGCGGGCCGCGCAGATCCTCGTGGGGCTCGGCGTCGCCGAGGCGTCGCTCTACCAGCCTCTCGGCTCGCTCAGCGGCGGCTACAAGCTCCGCGTCCTGCTCGCGCAGGCGCTCGTCGGTCGGCCCGACGCGCTGTTCCTCGACGAGCCGACGAACCACCTCGATATCGTCAGCATCCGCTGGCTCGAGAGGTTCTTGCTCGCGTTCCGCGGGTGCGCCGTGATCGTCAGCCACGATCACCGCTTCTTGAACGAGGTCGCGACCCACATCCTCGACGTCGACTACGGCACGATCTTCCAGTACCGCGGCAACTACGACGCCTTCCTCGAGAACAAGGACGAGACGCGCGAGCGCAAAGAGGCCGAGGTCGAGCGCGTCGAGCGCGCCATCGCCGAGAAAAAGGCGTCGCTCGAGCGCTTCAAGGCCAAGGCCACCAAGGCGCGCCAGGCCAACAGCCGCCTCAAGCAGCTCGAGCGGGTCGAGATCGAGCGCCTCCAGCCCACGTCGCGCCGCTACCCCAAGTTCGGCTTTGGTCTCTCGCGGCCGAGCGGCAAAGACGTGCTCGACGTGCGCGATCTCTCGAAGGCATTCGGCGACAAGCAGGTGCTCGACGGGGTGTCGCTCTCGATCCGGCGTGGCGAGCGGGTCGCCATCATCGGCGCCAACGGCCTCGGCAAGTCGACGCTCCTCAAGATCTGCGCCGGCCACTTGCAGGGTGACCGCGGCGAGGCGGCCTGGGGGCACGAGACGCGCGTCGGCTATTTCGCGCAGGACCACCGCGAGGTGATGAAGCACCCGGCCGAGACGGTGCTGAATTACCTGTGGGCCTCGTGCCCCGACGAGACGACCAACCACGTGCGCGGTGTGCTCGGGCGCATGCTCTTTTCGCGTGAAGAGGTCGACAAGGCCGTCGGCCATCTGAGCGGGGGCGAGGCCGCGCGCCTCGTGTTCGCTCAGCTGATGGTCGAAAAGCCCAACGTGCTCCTCCTCGACGAGCCCACCAACCACCTCGATCTCGAGTCGATCGAAGCGCTCGTCGACGCCCTCGCCACCTACGAGGGCACGCTCATCTTCGTCTCCCATGATCGCTGGTTCGTCTCGCGCCTCGCGAACCGAATCATCGAGATCAAGGGTGAGGGTCTATCGGACTTTCCCGGCGGGTACGACGACTACCTCGCGCGCCAGGGCGACGACCACCTGTCGGTCTCGCCCGGCAACAAGAACAAGGTCGGCGCCAAGCCGGCGGCCGCCCGCGCCCCCCAGATCGAGCCCCCGCGGACCGAGCCGCCCAAGAAGAAGCGGGCGACGCTCCGTTCGGGGTCGACGAAGCCGGCCGCTTCTTAGCCTCTGCCTTCCGGTCGGTCATTCTCGATCGGGATCGATCACCGTACCGAGGCGCTCGATCTCGTCTCGCTTGATGCCCTGCCTCTTCGCGACGGCGCGCCACGGCGCCAGTGACGCGCGGACGCCGGCGACGATCGCCGCCGCTCGCTTCGCGCCGACACGGTAGAACGGGGCGGTCGACTCGACGAGGGCGACGCTCGGATCGGTCACGGCGTCGTCGATCGCCAGGACGTGATCCGACCGGTCGACGTTCGGATTCACATCGAACGCGGGAGCCAGGCGAAAACCGTCGCGTGCGCGGAGAAACCCGTGATTCCTGAGGTGGTCGTCGCGGTTGCCGACGAGGACGTTGAACACGATCCGCCGGAACAGCTCCTCGAGGTCGCCAGCGAGCGAATCGGGGTCGCCGACGTCCTGGAGGGCTTGCGCCACGTCGAGGTAGCTCGCTGCATCGCCTTCGCGCTTGCCGATCATCGTCAGCGCCGAGGCGTAGAGGCGCCGCCGGGGCCCCTCCCTGTCGAAGCGTCGAACGGCGAACGTGTGGTGAGGGCCGGCCAGACCGAGCCGCTGTGCGTCGGGAACCGTCAGCTTGGCCTCGCGCGCGAGCGTATGGGCGAGGTATTCCCACGCGCCGACGTCGTATCGGTCGTCACGACCTGGAAACTTGGCGATCCACAGCGTGCCGTCTGGCGCGGCAAACGTAGCCTTTGGCCGCGCGCCACCCAGGCTCGAGCCTGGTGCCAGGATCAAGCGAAGCCAGCTCTCGTACTCCGGGCGGTCGTCGCCGTCGTGGTCTTCGAACGCGGCCACGCCCGCTTGGAGCTCGCGTAGCCGCGTCATCGGAGGGACCCCCTTCGCGTGGTCGTCGAGCCACCGCTGCGTATCGTCGGGGTGGCGAAGACGGAGGGCGCCCAGCCGCGCTTCGTCCGAAACACCGATGAGGAAATCCCACTCGGTCAGTGGACGAGGCTTCCGATGTTGGCGCCGTGCGTCGAGCGCCTCGCGCCGCTCCATGAGGACCCGGCCCCAGCGATCGCTCGGCGTCGTCGAGGAACACCGCGACGCTCGCAGGCGCGGTCACGGCGTCGCGCTCGCTTTTCCACGAGGCGCGTTCTTCAGCCGTGCATCCTGCAGGCGACGGCCAAGCTCGTCGTCGGATGCGAGCTGGTCGATGTCGCGCGACAGCCCGAGGACTTGCAGGACGCGCAACAGCGAGGCGAGGCTCACGGCCGCGTCCCCGCTCTCGAGCTTGCGCAGCGTCGGGATTGAAATCCCGGCGCGCACCGCGACGGTTCGCTGCGTCATGCGTCGCCGCTTGCGCGCCGCGCCGAGCCGTTCACCGAGCGCCGAGAGCTGGCGCACCGCGCCCGGGAAGACGGGGGGCGTGCGCTTGGCCATGCCATATAAAATAGGCTTTTGCGCGACTAATGCAAACTTAATGTTGTACAGAACCTGGCCGCGCACCTCAGCGACACGTGCCCTCCGCGCAGACCGCAGGTTGCGGGGGCGCGCACGGTGGCACGACGAGCTGGCAGCCAGCGTGGTTGAAGGCCTTGCACTCGGCGGCCTCGACGATGGTGTTCGCGCGGTCGACGGCACCCTTGCCCGTCTGGTTCACGGGCCACGAGCAAGCGTCGAAGCAGCTGGCACGCGCGTCCATGCGCGTGCAATCGGCGTCCGAGGTGCACGAGACGTTGGCCCGCGCGACGGCGACGACGCGCTCGCGCGCGGCCGCCGCCGCGCCCTCGCAGTCCGAGGGGGTGCCCGCGTTGGCGGGAGCGTCCTTGCCGCCGCAAGCGACCAACGAGAGCTGCAAGCAGAGCGCGGGCCATCGCATCAGCATCGTTCGAGGTCCTCGGGTGTATCCACGTCGATGAACGACGCGAGCGTGGCATCCTCCTCCCGAACACGCGGGTCGTCCAGCAGCTCGGCCGCTGCGACCTCGCGTACGTCGATCTCGGTCGCGAGCGCCTTCATGCTGCGCTCCCCGGTTGCGAGGAGCCGGTCTGCGGCCCCGCGGACGTGCGCGGCGTAGACAGCGGCGAGGAGCTGGCGTCGACCCTCGATCACGGCGATCGCCGCGTCGCGTCCGCGCCCGAGATCGACGAGCCGGCGCACGACGGCCGCCGAGAGGCGCGGGTGATCGGTGCCGCAAAGGAACACGGCCGTCGCGCGATCGGCGACGTGGGCGAGGCCGCGCGCGAACGCCGCCAGCGGCCCATCGAAGGGCGCCTCGTCGCGAACGACCTCGACGTGGTCTTCGAGCGCGAGCGCTTGCCCCGACGCCGCTACGACCACCACCGGCGCCGCGACCTCGGCGACGACGCGCACGGTGCGGCCAATCAAGGTCTCGCCGCCGATCGACAGCGTCGCCTTGTCTCGGCCCATGCGCGACGAGCGGCCCCCCGCGAGGACGATCGCCGCGGCGGGTGGCTCAGCTGATAGGCTCCGGTTCGCCATGGAGGTCCTGCTCATCGTCGGGTTTCTGCTGCTGCTCTACCTGTTCGCCGGCCTTCGGCAGATCGACCAGTGGGAGACGGCGCTGAAATTCACGCTGGGTAAGTTCTCGGGCCGCGTGGACCCGGGGCTGACGCTGATGTTCCCATGGATTCAGCGGCTCAAGCGCGTGGACATGCGCACGCGCAACCGTGACCTGTTGCGGCAGATGGTGATCACCCGCGACAACGTCACGACCATGGTCGACGCCGTCGTCTACTACCGCGTGCTCGACCCGGAGAAGGCGGCCCTCGCGGTCGAGAACTACGAGGCGGCGGTGAAGGACCGCGCCAAGGTCGTGCTCCGCGACGTCGTGGGCGAGACGCCGCTCGATCAGCTGCTCGCGCACCGCGAAGAGATCGCGGCCAAGGTGCGGGCGCAGGTCGAGACGGTCGTGAACCAGTGGGGGCTCCACGTCGAGCTCATCGGCCTTCAAGACGTGCAGCTCCCGCCCCAGATGCAAGAGAGCCTCGCCAAGGTGGCGATCGCCGAGCGCGATCGAAAGTACGTCGTGATCAAGAGCCAGGCCGACGTCGAGAGCGCCAAGAACTTCGCCGAGGCCGCCGAGATCCTCTCGAGCTCCCCGGGCGCGATGGAGCTTCGGCGCTTCGAGACGCTGGCCAACCTCGCGCAGAGCGGTGCCACCAAGGTGATCTTCGATCTCGCGAAGCCGTTCGACGAGTCGCAGGGGCACGCGCGCAAGATCGCGGCCGCCACCGCAGAGGCCGCGCAAGACGAGCGCGGTCGCGCCCCGGGTAAGGCCGAGGCGGTGCGCGCGATGCAGGCCGAGTACGAGGCGCAGGCCGTCGCCGAGGCCGAGGCCGCCGCCGCCGCCGCCCGCCGCAAGCTCTGATGCCCGACGCGCCCGGCGCCGTCGCTGCCGTCGCGGCCAAGCTGCTCGAGGCCAAGGGCGCGCGCGAGCTCGCCGCGATCCTCGAGCGCTCGGCCATGTCGCTCGTTCCCGGGTCCGAGTCGTGGCAGGTCGGGAGCCGCACGATCGAGGCCCACCGGCTCGCGCTCGTCGTCTCGCCGGACGACTTCGTTCGGTTGCGCGTGCGCGAGGGCGATCTCGACGAGATCCGGTGGGCGATCGCGTCGGTGGTTCGATCGGGTACGACCGAGCTCGCCGAGCTGGTGGTCGTCGTGCGGCTGCCACTCGTCGACAAGCCGTGGGAGAGCGCCTATCGCACCGCGCCGCGCGCAGAAGACGACACGACGCCCGAGGGCGTTCTCCAGGCCGCCGCCGCGCTCGCGGTTGCTTACGGCAGCCAGCGGGCGGCTGCCGTCCTGGGTCACGCGGCCCTCGAGACGGCCGACTCGACCGAGGGCTTTCCAACCCAGCGCCGCGTGGTCGTGCGCCTCCTGGCCGCCGACCTCGTGGCCGTCGAGCGCGACCCGGACCTCGACGAGCTCGTCAGACGATGCGTGACCCACGCGGTGACCCGAGCCTCGGTCCGCGTGCTCAGCGTCGAGGTGCGCCTGCGCACACCGGCATGACCCGCGCGGCGAGCGAGGTCGCACGATTGTCGTGGTTTCCAAACGGCCCGCGAGTAAGCTCGACACGCCGTGAGAAAGGCCTCTGGCGACAATTTCACGATCGATCTCGAGCACGGCGTCGCCATCGTCCGCGTCTACAGGCGGACGGACCTCGGGCCTGCTGCCAGCGCCGACCAGGCGACCCAGCTGCTCCGCAAGACGCGTAGCCTGGTTGTGGCGAGCGACGTCCTGGGTCTCGTCATCGACCTCCGTCGCGTCGGCGGCGCCGTGAGCCCCGAGATCGAGCGAGTCTACGGCCAGCTCGTGGCCGACTGGGAGACGAGCGGTCAGCCCGTCGCCATGCTCGTCGCCGACCCCGTACAGCGCATGCAGCTCGGCCGACTCGTCTCCGAGCACGCGCCGCGGTTCGGCGGCTTGTTCTCGGATCGCGAAGAAGCGCGGAAGTTCGCGGGCGCGACGGGGTCGAACCCGCAGACGTCCGTGAAGGATCTCCTGCACGATCGCCCGTCTCGGTTCCGCGGCGGGGGCTGAGCGGGCGAGCTGGCTCCACGGCTGCGCGCTGCGTCACCGCGTTTGCGGCCGGTCGGCGGGTGCGCACCCGCACGCACCGGGTCGCCCGACAATTTCCGGTCGTCGCGATTGCGGCCTTGGTGGTGCGTTCCTTGCTGCAGGTGAGGCGTAGCCGCTCAAGTGCGAAGCGGCTTACGCAGTTCCGTCGAAAAGTTGACGAATGCTTGCCTCTTTCCACCGACAGAGGCAATGAGGTGCCCAGCTCACATGGACTCCGTGTTGACGCTCGACGATAGCCGGCTTCGGGACAGCGCGCCTGACAGCGCGCCCGAAGTTGCGGTCCCTTCCGTGAAGGCCCCCGCTCGCGAGGGGCGTGCGCTGATCGACGCGACCAAGGCGTTCGCCGTCGAAGATTCGGCGGAGAGCTGGCGGCACCTCGTGACCGTGCTCTTCGTCGTCGGGGCGGCGATCGCGGTCGCAGCCGCCGCGCCCTGGTGGCCCGCTCGCCTCGCGGCAGGTGTGATCGCGGGGCTCGCGATCGTGCGCCTCTTCATCGTCTACCACGACCACTTGCACGGCGCGCTCCTCAAGGAGTCGAAGCTCGCGAGCGCGATCCTCTCTGTCTACGGCGTGCTCGTCCTCGCGCCGCCGCGCATTTGGCGCGAGACCCACAACTACCATCACGCCCACACCGCCCAGATCGTCGGCTCCCACATCGGCTCGTTCCCCGTGGTGACGGTCGAGATGTGGAAGAAGATGAAGCCGGCCGACCGGCTAAAGTACCGGATCGTCCGGCACCCGCTCACGATCCTGCTCGGCTACGTGCCGATCTTCATGATCGGGATGTGCATCAACTCGCTGCGCAAGTCGGTGACCAAGTACTGGGACTCGGCGGTGGCGCTGTCGGTCAACTGGGCGCTCACGGCAGGGCTCATCTACTTCTTCGGCTTCACGACCGCGTTCTTCGCCTTCATTCTGCCGCTCATGGTGGCGTGCGCGACGGGCGCCTACCTGTTCTACGCGCAGCACAACTTCCCCGAGATGGCGCTCCAGCCGCGGCACCAGTGGACGTACGCGAAGGCCGCGCTCGAGTCCTCGAGCTACATGGAGATGGGGCCGGTCATGCAGTGGTTCACCGGCAACATCGGGTTCCACCACGTGCACCACCTGAACCCCCTCGTGCCGTTCTACAAGCTCCCCGTGGTGATGGCGTCTATCCCCGAGCTCCAGCAGCCGGGCGTGACGTCGCTCTCGATCACCGACGTCGTCGCGTGCTTGCGCCTGAAGCTCTGGGACGCGCAGCAGGGCAAGATGGTCGGCTACCCCTGACGGCGGCGATCGTGGACAGCGCCCTCCAGAAAGAGCTTCGGCGTCGCATCGACGCGTTCGTAACCGATCTCGAGGGGCTCATCCGGCAAGCCGCGCTCCAGGCCGTCGCGCAGGCGCTCGGCGCCAAGTCGAGCGGCGCCCCGGCTTCGAAGAAGCGAGCGCCCAAGCAGCGGGCCGAGCAGAAGCCCAGCAAGGCCAAGTCGGGCCCCCAAAAGCGGGTCCGCCGCTCCGCCGCCGATCTCGAGCGAGTCGCCGCATCGATCCTCGATTTCGTGACCAAGAACCCGGGCAAGCGCGCCGAAGAGATCAAGTCGGCGCTCCAGATCCCGACGGCCTCGTGGGCCCTCCCGGTGAAGCGCCTCGTCGACGAGGGCCGGATCGTCGCCCGCGGCGCGAAGCGATCGACGACCTACGTCGCCAAGTAGCGCCTTGGCTACTCGAGAGAGCTCGAGCGCTCGCCCGTCTGCTTGGCGTCGACGAGCTCGACGAGATCGGGCTGCGGCTTGTCTTTCCAGAGCTCGGCGCTCCAATCGTTGAGCGCGAGCGACACGTCGCGCGCCGCCTCGAGCGCCCGCAGCGTCACCGCATAGTTGGTGATGCGCGCTCCGACGCCTTGCACGGTGACGCGCGTCACCGTCACGCGGACCGCGGGCGGGGGCGGCGGCTTCGCCGGTGCTGCGCTCGCGCTCGAGGCCGGGGGCGTGATCGAGCTCGCTGGTGGCGGGGGAGGCGACGGGAGCTCGAGAGAGAAGAACGGCACGTCGAACAGCACCTCGCGGGTGCCGAGCGCAAACCGCCACGCGACGAGGCGCTCGGACTTCACCGCGCCGTCGCGCCGCTGATTCATCACCTGCAACAGCGTCCCCTCGTCGCCGACCTTCGTGAAGAGCAGCCCGCTCGAGATGTCGAGCCCGGGCGCGCTCGGCAGCTTGGCCAAGAATCGCGGGCCGCTCGCGTGGGTCTGGTAGAGCTCTCGCTCGGTCTGGTCCTGGTCGCGCTCCCACGTCACCAGCGCGAAACGCTCGCCCGCGGCGCGGCGGGTACCGACGTAGGCCGGCGTCCGGCCGGCCGCCTCACGCAGCTTGATGAAGGGAACGGGCGACGCGGGCTCGTCGTAGCTCTCGCGGAGGACGGCCTTGCCGCCGGGAACGAGGCCGGCGAGCCAGGTCGCCTCGAAGTACGAGAGGATCGGCCCGGCTTTGACGACCCCTCCCTCGACCCGCACCTCGAGGCCGGTGGCGTCCGCGTATTTTCTCAGGAGAGCGGCGCGCGGCTCGGCCGCGTGGACCTCGTGGGTGAGCAGCGGCTGGGCCGCCGCTTCGGCGGCGGGGTCGACCGCGCTCGGCCGCTCCGGGCCGCCCTTTTCGGTCGTTGCGGGCGCGCACGCCCAGCCGAGCACCGCCACGACCGCGACCCTGAGCGCCCCTCGCGCCGGCCCTTCGAACATCGGCGCACGCTAGTCCGGCCACGGTCCAGGCGCCAAGTGGTCTCCCCGAAAGGTTTTCTGCCATACTTCCCGCCAGCGGAGCTTCACGAAGAAGGGCCCATGGGGGCGGACGAGCGGATCGAGCACTTCGAGCAGTGGTCACGGAGCAGGGGGCTGGTCGCCCGCGACGTGGACAGGCGCAGGATCGCGGGCGAGCTCTTCGAGATCGCCGGAGCGAGCTCGGTCTCCAAGGAGCACATCGAGCTCTTGGTGAAGCGTTACCGCGACGGCCTCGTGGGCGCCCACAAGGTCTTGCTCGCGCGTCGGGTGGCAGAGGAGATCCTCTCCTGGCAAGACGAGGCGCCGAGCGAGCCGCCGCGCGGACCGGAGCCCGAGCCCGAGCCGGAGTGGGAGGCTCCGCGAACGTCGGACCGCCCGCCGTCGATGCGCCCGCTATCGGCGCGACCCGAGTCGGTCCGACCGGGGTCGGCGCGCCCGCCTTCGGCGCGCCCGCCTTCGGCCGCGCCTCCCAAGCCGGGGCGTCTGCCCGACCTCGACGACCTCGGGCTCGACGACCTGCCGCCGCGCGCGAGCTCGGCGCGCCCGAGCGCCCGCCCGAGCGCCCGCCCGGGGCTCTCCGACCGCCCGGATCCGTTCGAGGCCGACGGCTTCGACGAGGCGTTCTCGCTGCCCCCGAAGCGCGACGATCTTTCGGAAGCCGCCGTCGTCCACACCAAGCGCCACGACGCCGCCGACGACGGCGAGGAGATCGGCGGGGGTTGGCTCGAGCCCGATGAGCCCGGGCGTCGCCGGACCAACCGGCCGCAGGACCGAGCCGAAGCGGATCGCAGCGGCACGGTGCGCCCGCGTCCGCCTGCTCTGGCCGAGGCGCACGAGCGGGCCGAGCGGGCCGAGCGCAGCGAGTCGCGCCGACCCGCGCCGCTCGGCGACGACAGCTTCTCGCTCGATGACGCGCCCAAGAAGTACCAGGCGGGGCGCAGCAAGCCGCCATCGACTCGGCCCCCCGCGCCTGGCGGCGTGCCGGAGGTCATCACCGACGATCGCGGCGTCGATCCCGAGCGCAAGCGCCGCGGCGACGACCTCACCGACTCGATCGCGCCACCTCCGGTCGCGCCCGTCGGGCCGTATCCGATCGGTGACATCGTCACCGAGAAGCGCGGCTTCTCGCTCGACGACTACATCAGCACGAAGGTGCTGATCGGCGCGGGCGGCGCGCTGTTCATCGTGCTGCTCTTGACGACGCTCATCGCGCAGCCCGCGTTCTTGTTCGGCGACCCCAAGCGACCGGTCAGCGGGCACTTCGAGGTCGAGAACCTGGGCGCAACCGTCGACTTCGCCGAGACCTGGTACCACGCAGAGGATCTCGACGACGACGAGAAGAAGGGCCAGTGGACGCGACGGGTCTCCCAGTTTTACCGCGGCGGCGACAGCTTCCAGACCTCCGGGATGCGCCTGTCGTTCATCGTGTACGAGAGCGACAAGGCGATCGCGAGCGACGACGACGCGCGCCAGCTCGGCACCAACGAGACCCTCAACTCCGTTCAGCGGCGAAAGTGCGACCCGTTCGAGTTCGAGGGCAAGCGCGGCACCCAATGCACCGCCATGACGGGGCAGTTCGGCCGCACGTTCGGCGTCGTCGAGACGTGGTACGCCGACTCGGGCAAGGTCGCGTTCTCGCGGGTGCTCATCGAGATGCCGTCGATCTCCGCGCTCGGGGGCGGCGACGCACAGCAGATGGCCGACAACCAGGCGAGCTTCGAGCGCGAGCTGATCGCCGCTTTCGTCGAGACGGAGCGCGTCGTGTTCAGCCTGAAGTTCTTGCCGAAGCGCTGAGGCCCGACATGGCGAGCAGGTTCTCGAGCGCCTGTGACGCCGCGCCCTTGAGCAGGTTGTCGAGCGCGCCGATCGCCACGAAGAGACCGCGCGCCGCGTCGGATCGCGCGCCGACCCGGGCGGTCGGCCGGCGCTGTACGTCCTGGACCGTGACTGCCTCGGGGGCGACGACCTCGACGACGGGCTCGGCGAACGGCGACGGCGCGTTCGCGTAGGCGCGCTCGAGGGCCGCGTGCACGTCGGCGCCCGCGCCGCTCGGGGTGAGCCGACCGAAGCAGGTCGACAAAAGGCCGCGCCGCAGCGGCACGAGGTGAGGAGCAAACATGACGGATACGTCAGCATTAGCGGCGCGCGAGAGCGCGAGCTCGATCTCTGGCGTGTGCTGGTGATCACCCACGCGGTAGGGCGAGAGATTCTCGCTGACCTCGGAGAACAGCAGGTTCTCGGCGACCCTGCGGCCGGCGCCGGTGACCCCGCTCTTGCCGTCGACGAAGATTCCGCGCGGCTCGACGAGCCCACCGGCGAGGAGCGGCGCCAGCGGGAGGATCGCGGCGGTGGCATAGCAGCCGGGGTTGGCGACGATGCGGGCACGGCCGATGGCGGGGGCCGAGCCGGCCGCGGCGGGCACCTGGGGCAGCCCGTAGTGCGCCTCGGCGAGGAGCGAGGGCTCGGGGTGCTCGAAGCGGTAGTAGGCCCGGAACACGTCGGGGCTGGTGAGGCGGAACGCGCCCGACAGATCGAGCACGCGGCGGCCGGCCGCCAGGACCGCCGGAGCGATCTCCGCCGCCGCCTCCGCCGGCGTCGCGAGCACGGCCACGTC
>CALKVR010000128.1 GCA_938004815.1 uncultured Polyangiaceae bacterium
ACTTTCTCTCGATGTTGCTGAACGAGGCGCGGCTCGCGGCGCGGCTCAACAACGCCAACGTGGTGCACACGTACGAGGTCGGGGTCGAGGGCAAGCAGCACTTCTTGGCGATGGACTACCTCGACGGCCAGCCGCTCCACGCGGTGCTTCGCCGGGCCACGCGCTCCAAGATGCCGCTCGACGTGCACGTTCGGATCCTCGCCGACGCCCTCGCGGGGCTGCACTACGCGCACACGCTCACCGACTTCGACGGCTCGCCGCTGTTCGTCGTGCACCGCGACGTCAGCCCCCAGAACGTGTTCGTCACGTACGACGGTCAGGTCAAGGTGGTCGACTTCGGCATCGCGAAGGCGGTCGGCGCAGCCTCGACCACGCAGAGCGGCGTGTTCAAGGGCAAGATGTCGTACGTCGCGCCCGAGCAAGCGGCCGGCGACCCGGTCGACGCCCGCGCCGACGTCTTCAGCGTGGGCGTCATGCTCTGGGAGGCGATGGCCTCGATGCGCTTCGCCCATGGCGACAGCCAGACGACCATCCTCGCGCGCCGGCTCTCGGGCACCGAGCCGCGGATCCGCGACGTCGCTCCCGACGCCGATCCCGAGCTCGCCGACATCTGCGACAAGGCGATGGCGCACAAGCCCGCCGACCGCTACCCGAGCGCGCTCGCGTTCCGTGACGCGCTCGAGACGTTCCTCGATCGCTTCAGCCGCCGGGTGGGCGCGAGAGAGGTCGGCGATCTGCTCGAGCGCCTCTTCGCCGACGACCGCACCGCCATCCGTCGCGTGATCGACGAGCAGACCAAGCGGGTGATGCGCGAGACGTCGGCCGAGCTGCCGCTCCCGGTCCTGAACGTCCATGGCGGGCCGACCGATCCGACGCCGCACTCCAAGCGCGTGGCGATCCCGACGTTTCGCGAGGAGCCGACCTCGATCGAGGTCCCGCATCCGCTCGGCTACGATCAGGCGCCGCCGAACAGCGTCCCGACGCCGCAGGGCACCCTGGTGACGGCGCTCATCAGCCAGCCTCCCGCCGTCGACAAACCCAAGAGCGCGCGGACGATCCTCGTGTTCCTCGCCGCGCTCGCGGTGGCCTCGGTCGCGGGCGTCGCCTTCATGCTGGTCAAGGGCGGGGGGCTCGGCGCGGCGGCTCCGCCGCCTGCCACCGAGCCGGCCCAGAGCGCGGCCCCCGCCGCCGACAAGGTGAAGCTCTCGATCACGTTCGGTCCGGCAGGCGCGACCGCGAAGCTAGACGGCGCGGCGCTCTCCACGAGCCCGTTCGTGGCGCAGGTCCCGCGTGACGGGTCGATGCACCGCCTCGAGGTCGAGGCGCCGGGCCTCGCGACCGAGACCCACATGCTGAGCTACGACAAGGACATCGATCTCGTCATCGAGCTCGTGCCCGCTTCCACCGCGTCTGCGTCCGCGTCGGCGTCGAGCGCGCCCCCGGCCACGCCCGGGCCCGGCCGCCTGCCCAGCGGCGCCGGTACGCCGCCGCCGAAAGACGGCAAGCAGCCCCGCGACATCGACGAACAGGACCCGTACAAGAAGTGATCAGCCGCCTCTGCCGCGCGTCCGTCGTCTCTCACTTGCTCGTCGCGCTCGCGTCGCTCGTCGCGCTCGCGCCCCCCGCGCACGCGGCCGACCCCAAGCAGGTGAAAGGGCAGGGCGGGGGGACAGAGGCGAGCGAGCGGTTCCGCGCCGGCGTCGCCTTCTACAAGGACGGCGACTTCGCGGCCGCGCTCGTCGAGTTCAAGCGCGCCTATGAGCTCGAGCCGAACTACCGCGTCCTCTACAACTTGGGCCAGACCTCGCAAGAGCTGAACGACTACGCCTCCGCTCTCAAGGCGTTCGACCAATACCTCCGAGAGGGGGGCAAGGAGATCGACGCCGCCCGCCGCGCCAAGGTGAAGACCTGGATGGACGATCTCCAAAAGAAGGTCGCGATGGTCACGGTAGAGACGAACGTGGAGGGCGCAGAGATCCTGGTCGACGACGTCGTGGTCGGCACCGCCCCGCTCGAAGAGGCGGTCATCGTCAACGCCGGGCGCCGCAAGATCGCCGCGACCAAAGACGGCTACAACCCGATCCAGCGGAGGATCGACGTCGCCGGAAACGACGAGCAGACGGTGAAGCTCGATCTCGTCGAAATCCGGAAGGACCAACCGCCGCCGCCGCGTCCGCCGCCACCACCACCGCCGCCCGGGGCGCCCGAGATTCCCGTCGCGGCCTGGGTCATGCTCGGCCTCACCGGGGCAAGCGCCATCACGGCC
>CALKVR010000129.1 GCA_938004815.1 uncultured Polyangiaceae bacterium
GAGCGTGACGAGGAGGTTGTTGTGCGGGACGCCGGGGCGGTCGAGGTCCCGCCCCGGGCCGAGCTCCGGGAACCCGCTACCGCCCGCGATCAAGTAGAGCAGCCGGTCTTTGCTGTGACCGCGGCCCATGCCCTTGGTCCACACCACGAGCGTGTTGTCGAGCACCGTGCCCTCGCCCTCGGGGATCGCGTCGAGCTTCTCGAGGAGGTACGCGTACTGCCGGACGTAGAACTTTTCGATCGCCATTCGGTTCGCCAGGTTGCTGCCGACGTCGGGGTCGGTCTCGAAATCGTGGGCGACCACGTGTTGGCTGCGATCGATGTAGATGTCCTCGCTCGGCCAGTCGGTGACGCCGTTGTAGTTCTCGGCGTTGCCGGTGTTACCGTTCTGGATCGAGCCGACGCGCGTCACCCCGCAGGCGACGGCGGTCGCGAGCACGTCGATGTGGCGGCGCCCGGTGATGGGAAAGTCCGACCCCGAGTCGTAGTTGTAACCACCCTCGGGCGCGGTCGGGTCGCACGCGGCCGGGTTGAACGCGGCGATGTCGTTCTCGAGCTTGGTCACGTGCTCGAGGTGGATCTCGAGCTTCTGCCGGTCGACGTGGGGCAGCCGCCCCTTCACCCGATCGAGCTCGGCCGCAACGTGCGAGAGGGCGCGCATCTGCCGTTGGTTGTAAGCGACCTGTTCGTCGACGGTGAGGTCGGGGTTGCCGAACATCGCCTGATAGGCCGCGAACGGGTCCTCGTACGGGTCGACGGGCTGGTCCGCGCCCTTGTACGAGATGCGGCAGCCGCCGTTGCTGCCGTACGGTCGCGCGGCGAGGGTGAGCGCGTCGGTGCCGAGCTCGCTCGCGATGTGCTGATCGATCGAGATGCCTCCCGCCCAGAACTCGCTCTCTTGCGTCTGGTTGGCCCACGGCCGGTTCGCCCAGCCCGTCAGCTGGTGCCCCATGCCCACGTGCCCGCCCGGGCCGGTCTCCTTGTCGCGCGTCAGCATGTGCATGTTGCCGACGACCAGGAGCTTCTCTCGGAACGGGTTCAGCGCCGCGAGCATCTCGGGCAGCTCGGTGGGGAGCGCGTACTCCGAACCGCTGCCCTCGGGCTTCCAGTAGGGCGCGTCCATCGAGTTGTTGGGGCTGTAGAAAAAGAGGATGCGCTTCGGGTGATCGGCGGCGCTGCTCGGGATCGACCGAATGAAGGGATAGGCGAGCGCGCTGGCGGTGATGCCTTGCAGGAGGCGGCGACGGGCGAAGCGGTTCTTGTGGGCAGCCATTTCGTTCCTCCTGCTCAATCGGCCGACGTGTAGCGGAAGCCATCGCTCACGGTGATGGCGACGATGAGCTCGCGAATGTCGTGACCGGATGCATCGAACGCCTCGATCACGGCGTCGTTCGAGCACGTCTCACCGTTCACCGATCGCCCCGTGGCGTACGAGGCGAACGTCTTGGCGATGCACGCGTGGACCTCTGCGTCGGCCGCGAGCTCGCCGGCCAGGCTGGTGATCGAGTCGAAGCTGCCGATCGGTGAGCCAAACACCTCGCCCGACTGTGCGATCACGTCGCCCTCCGCGTCCTCGACGGCGTACTGGCCAACGGCGTCGTAGCGGTCGAAGGCCTGACCGATCGGGTCCATGAGCAGGTGGCAGCCGCTGCACTCACTGTTGGTGAGGCGATTGGGGTCGTTCGTGTTGGTCAGGTCGACCTCGGGCGGCGGCGGCGGCATCGTCGCGCAGAGAAGGCGCTCGCGGATGAACTTGCCCCGGTGGACCCACGAGTTTTCGCTCGGGTAGGCGTGCATCGCGAGGAACAGGCCCTGCGTGAGGATGCCCGCGCGTTCGTCGACGGGGAGCTCGGTCTTCTCGAACTCGCCGTCGCCGACCGCCTCGACGCCGTAGTGCGCGGCGAGCGCGGGATCGAGGTACGAGTACGGTGCAGACAGGAGCGTCTCGAGGCGCCCGTCGCCCTCGAAAATGACCTGCTCGAAGAACGTCTCGGTCTCCTTCTGCATCGACACGAGGAGCGCCGGGTCCCACTCGGGAAACGTCTCCGCGTCGCGGGCAAAGTCGTCGATCCGCCGCAGGTCGAGCCATTGCCGCTGGAACTCGCGCATCATCTCGCGCGCCTTGGGGTCCTCGAGCATGCGCCGCGCCTCCGCCTCGATCCCTTCACGGGTCTCGAGCGAGCCGTCGGCGGCGGCGGCGAACAGCGCGTCGTCGGGCATCGTGCCCCAGAGGAAGTACGACAGGCGCGAGGCGGTCTCGTAGCCGGTGAGGAGGAGCGCCTGGGTGTCGCCCTGCGTCCCGATCTCGACGTGGTACAGAAACGCAGGCGACATGAAGAGGGCCTGCACCGCGAGCTCCAGCGCCGAGTCGGCGTCGCTCGCGGCCCGCTCGGCCTCGTAGAGCGAAACGAGGGCCGCGAGCTCGTCGGCCTCGAGGGGGCGACGCAGGACGCGCATGCCGAAGTCCGCGAGCCACGCCTCGGCGCACGCCGTCTCCGCGTGGTCGCAGGTGACCAGATCGGCGAGCCTCTCTCTCGCTTGCGCGGCGAGCGAGGCCGCCGCCACGCGGTACCGCTCGACAGCGAGCTCGGACGGCGCGGTCACGTTTCGATCGAACCCGCCGTGCACCTCGTCGTCGACGAAGTCGTCGAGCGCCGGCGGCTCGATGTCGAGCAGGTCACGGACCGTCGCTCGGTACTCGACCTTCGAGAGGCGGCGCAGCGGGCTGCGGCCCGCCTCGAGCGCGCCGCACGACTGCGCCGTCGCGTCGGGACCTTCGGGCTTGTCGTCCGACCCGCCGATCTCGCCCACGCAGCCGGCACCGAGCGCCGCCGCCGCGAGGACCGTGAAGAGGGCTCCGTTTCGCATCGTACGGACGCCCAGAGCACGGGGCGTGCCGACCGTGGAGGAGGCCTTTTCCCCGCGTGATTCGGCGCATTCGCGCCACGTACAGTTGCGCAATCTCGTGCGCAGGTGCGCTGCGATTGGATGGGCGGTGTAGTCTGGCGAGATGGTTGGCCGCTTACGCCCGCTCCTGGTCTTGGCTCTCACCCCCGCGTGCGCGCTCGTAACCGAGTTCGACCACGAGGCGAGCGGCGGCGGATTGATCGGCGGCTCGACGTCCCAAGGCACCGGGAGCGCAACGACGTCGTCGGGACAGGGCGGAGGAGCGACGACGTCGTCGTCAGGCGGCGGCGGCGATGGCGGCGGCACGGTGTGTCCGCTCCCCGGAGACGGCCCGGCGCCCACCGACCAGCCGTGGCTCGTCGGGCTCGGCCCCATCGACCCGGCGCTCGACTGGCCGGGGCACACGCACGTCGCGACCGCGATCACGGCCGACAAGCTCGCGTTCGCGGTGCCGCTCTTTCAGACCACGAGCGACGTCCAGCTGGGCGGCGTGAGCGTCGCGCCGGCCGGCTCGAACGGTTTCCTCTTCGGGTGGATCGATGACGGCGGCGCCGACAGCGCGGCGTGGCTGCTCGAGGCGCCCGGGCCGCAGCAAGACCACATGGCGATGCCCGGCCCCGACATGTGTCCGCTCCCGGGGTCGCATGCGCGCGTGGCCGTCGCGCCGTGGATCGGGCGCGAGGTGCTCGTCGCGGTGTCGCAGGACAGCGGTGCCGGGTCGGCCCTCCTCGTAAAGGTCGACCTGTGCACGCGGGCCGAAGAGGTGCTGGCCCACTGCGACGGCGGTTATTTCGGCGACGTCACGAGCGACCCCGACAGCCTCCGCGTGGCGTTCGCGCTTCAGCGGGCGGCGAGCGCGAGCTGCAGCTTCAGCGGCGTGCTCGCGGGTTGTGCTCAGCCGGGAGGCGCGAGCGGCGCTCGGGTCACGTATGTCGTCGAGCCCGACGGCAACCAGCTCACCTGTCGCACCATCGCCGAGGGCGCCAACACGATGCAGCTCACGCAGAACGGCGAGCTGCTCCTCGGTGGCATCTACCAACAGACCATCTTCAGCGGGCCGGAGCAGCTCCAGACCGGCGCGGGAG
>CALKVR010000130.1 GCA_938004815.1 uncultured Polyangiaceae bacterium
GAGAGAGCAGGATCTGCTCAGGCTCTATGCTTCGGAAATGCCCGACATGATCCCGCTCCGCTACGCCCGGCCCGACTTGGCCGACTCCGACAAGCGCTCGCTCGACTTGCTGGCCGCGATGCGCACGCGGCGGTCGGTGCGGCACTTCAGCTCGGGCCCGGTGCCGGCGAGCATCGTCGAGCGATGCGTCGAGATCGCGGCCCAGGCGCCGTCGGGGGCCAACAAGCAACCGTGGACGTTCGCCCTGATCTCGGACCCGGCGCTCAAGCGCCGCGTCCGCCTCGCGGCGGAGGAAGAGGAGCGGGCGTTTTACCAGCAGCGGGCGCCGGCCCGGTGGATCGAGGACCTCGAGCCGCTCGGGACGAGCTGGGACAAGCCCTTCTTGGAGGAGGCGCCGTGGCTCATCGTCGTGTTTGCGCAGCGGACCGCCCCCGACCCGGATGCCAAGCACTACTACGTGTCCGAGTCGGTCGGCATCGCGGCCGGGTTCCTGATCGCCGCGATCCACCTCGCGGGCCTCGCCACGCTGACACACACGCCGAGCCCGATGGGTTTTCTCTCCGAGATTCTGGAGCGGCCCGCGAACGAGCGGCCCTACCTTCTCTTGCCGGTGGGGTACCCGATCGAGGGATGCGAGGTGCCGAACATCGGCCGCAAGACGCTCGAGGAGGTAATCGTCCGCCGCTGAGCGCAGGAGACTACGCGCGGCGGTTCTTGTCGACGACGGCCACGATGATGAGCACGAACGCCACGAGTCGGAGCACGAAGACCTGGTGCCGCGTCTCGGTCGGAAAGGCCAACAGCCCGAGCGCCAGCCAGTTGATCGAAAGCAGCCAGAACGCGAGGGCGAAGAAGACGAAGAACCGGTCTCGTGTTCGCTTCCAGAAGCGGAAGAAGACGAGACCGGCGACGGCGGCGCCGAGCGCGAGCGCTCCGCGGAGGAAGAAGACGAGCGCATCGGAGCTCATGTCGACTCCCAGATCAGGCCAAAGAGTAAGACGAGGAGCGCGCCCAGGCCCACGATACCTCGCGGGATCTCGAGGCTGAGGTTCGGCACCAGCAACATGTCCACGAAGAGGAGGATGTTGTTGGCCGACAGACCCATGAAGCAGAGGCTGCTCCAGAGGAGGAGGCGCGAGCGTGCGCGGAAGTAGCCGCGCAGCAGCAAGAGCGCGCACCCCGTGCTCGTGAGCGCGCACAGAAGGTAGACGAGCTCAACCATCTCCTGGCTCCTTCTTACGCTGGATGATGAAGGCGTCGGCGAACAGGTTGGCCGCCTCGCTCCGAACGCGCTCGATCGCGAGCGTGCTCATCAGCCGCATGATGTCGAGGCGGTTCGACGCGTAGGCCCGGGCGAGGCCCGCGACCGCGCGCCCCATCGAGGGTGTGCGTGGCTCGTAGCAGTAGGTGGGGCTGCCAGAGGCGCTCGACAGGTGACGCGCGAGCCCGGCGGCGATGAGCCCGTCGAGCGACTCCTCCATGATGCCGACCGGCAGGCCGACAACGGCCGCGACGTCCTCGGGCGTCCAAGCCTTCTTCGGCTGGCGCTGAATGGCGATGAGGACCTCGAGCTGCTCCAGCGACTGGATGGTCGTCCGGAGGAACTCCTGGATCTCGCCGGGAAGGACCTGGTGGCTCATCGGGGGTGACCGGCGCGACCAATGGGGGCGTGCCGAACGCTGTCCGTCAGCAAAGCACAGGTTCGTATTGACTCAAACGAAGTTCAAGGGTTGCGCCAGGTTGCCGCGGTGTGCGCGTGCGCTCGGTCGTGTCGTCGCGCGCTACTTCTTTGGCTCTTCGGGCTCGCACGGTCCCTCGAGGAACGAGACCGACGGGCCGGCGCCCTCTGCGAAGTCGACGCGCGGATGACCAGCGAACGCTTCGCGCAGCCACTCGTCCGGCGGCGCCTGTTTGGGGCGACCGGGTTTCTTGTCGTTCTTCGCGGCGGTCAGCGTCACGCACGCGCGCACCGTCGGGGTCTTGCGGGACGCAGCGATGAGCGCGCCCAGACGAGCGATCGTGGTCGGCGTCGCGTCCGCGAGATCGATGGGCCGCGGCGGGATGGCCGTGTCCGTCAGCCGCACGTCCGAGCCGAGATCGTCGGCGAGCGTCCGCTCGAGGGTCTCGACCGCTGTCGCGTCCAGCTCGGAGCCGAGGTGCACGACGCGGATGTCGACCGCACCACTCTCGGAGGCGACGTCGATGGCGAGCGGCGGTCCGGCGGTCTCGGAAGGCCACCTCGCCTCGACGCGCCCTCGAAGCAGATCGTGAGCTAGCGAGAGCCGCTCGGAGGGGGAGACGGTCGGCGCCGGCGCGGGCGTCGGGGCGGCCGGCGGCGCCGGCTTCTGCAGCGACTGCTCGAGGGCCGCGAACTCTTCGGCGTCGGGGACGGAGTACACCTCGATCCGCGGGATGACGCCGGTCGCGTCGCGGAGCCGCACCATCAGCTGATCGTGGGCCTGCGCGGCGTCGGAGGGTGCGCCGAGCAAGAAGAGGACGATCTCGATCTGATGGCGGTCGACGCGGATTCGAGACTCCACGACGCGCCTCGGGAGCTCGGCGATGCTGGCCTCGACGCGCGCTCTCGACTCGATCTGCCAGGCGACCTCGTCGAGGCCGCGCCTGAGCGGGCCATACACCGCCGCGAGGAGCGCGAGCGGCATGAAGAGTCGGAGCAGCGGGCTCGAGTGGAGCAGCCGCGAAAGGCGGCCGGCGACGGCAGCCGAAAACCGCCCGAGGGCCGACTCTTCGACGCCGTTGTCGAGCTGGGATGGATCGACCTGGCCGAAGCCCGCGGCCGCGAAGGCCACGGTGCTGACGAAGACGATGGCGACGAAGTTGGTGACGAACAAGAGCGAGGCGCCGCTCGCGATGGACCAGCCCGCCGTGCCGACGCCGTAGCCGCAGACGCAGAGCGGCGGCACGAGCGAGATGCCGATCGACGTGCCCGCGGCGGTGGTCGCGACGTCGGAGGCCGGGCGCATCGCCGCGTACACGCCGGCGACCGCACAGAACACGGCCGTCGCCAGATCGAGCGCGGTCGGGGTGGTGCGCGCGGCGATTTCGGCGTTCACCTCGTGAAAGGGCAAGAGGCGCGTCACGCCGGCGGCGAACAGGACGACGACGCATACGCTGAGCGCCACCCTGACCGCGCCGCGGATGACGAGGAACGGAGAGCCGATGGCGAGGCCCATGCCGAAGCTGATGATGGGGCCCATGAGCGGCGCCACGAGCATCGCGCCGATCACGACCGCGGTGCTGCCGAGCACGAGGCCGAACGTCGCGATGCCGGCGGCGACAACCAGCTGGAGCCAGTACCCGGTGGCCTCTTTCGGGCTGCGGTGCAGCATCCCGTCGACGATGACGACGCGCGATTCGGGCTCGCACCCCAGGAGCGCTGCGAGTCGATCCTGGAGGGCCAGCACCGCGCGGGGTAGCTTCATCGTGCAACCTTTCGCATGGGAACGCCCGGCGTGCCAACGGCCCCGCGCGTCACGAACGCACGAGGGCGAACAACCAAAAGGCCGCGTAGCAGCCGAGCGCGGCGGCGCCCTCGGCGCGCGTGATCGTCCGCGCCGACCGGACGAACACGCAGACGATGCCCGTCATCAGAGCGAGGGCGACGAGATCGCCGATCATGGCGTCGAACGGGGCGGAAAAGGGGCGGATTGTCGCCGCGGCGCCGAGGCACAAGAGGACGTTGAAGATGTTCGAGCCGACGACGTTCCCGACCGCGATGTCGGAGTGTCCGCGGCGCGCCGCGATCACGCTCGTCACCAGCTCGGGTAGCGACGTGCCGACGGCGACGATGCTCAGGCCCACCATGCGGTCGCTCATGCCGAGGTCGCGAGCGACCGCGACCGCGCCCTCGACGAAGAAGTGGCCGCCGAAGAGAAGGATGCCCAGCCCCACGACTGCGCTCACCACCGCGCGACCGAGGCTCTTTGCGGGGGGAGGCGCGCCGCCGGCCTCGACGGCGGCCGACTCGATCGACACCGCGGCCTGCGCGGCCGCGAGCACGTCCGGCCCGCGAGCCGCGCTCACCATCGCCCAGGTGTAGACCACCGCAGCGGTGAGCAGGACCGCGCCCTCGATGCGACCGATCCGACCATCGAAGAGGAGCAGCGGCACGGCCGCAGTCGAAAGGATCAGGACGGGGAGCTCGCGACGCCGCAGCGAGCCGTCGGTGCTCGCCGGCTTCACCAGGGCGGCGATCCCGAGGATGAGACCGATGTTCGCGATGTTCGAGCCGACGACGTTGCCGAGCACCACCTCACCGTGGCCGGAGCGCGCCGCTTGTATGCCGACGATGATCTCCGGCGCCGACGTGCCGTAAGCGACCACCGTCAGTCCGATGA
>CALKVR010000131.1 GCA_938004815.1 uncultured Polyangiaceae bacterium
ACATCAAGCTCCAGACGTTCGACAAGACGTCGCCGCTCGTGCAGCTCGAAGACCTCAAGACCGACGTGGTCAAGCTCTACGAGACCCTGCGCGTCGCCGTCGAGTCGGCCAAGCAGAGCAAGGGCGTCCGCGTCCTGGACATGGAGTGACCGCTCGGCGGGCTGAGTAGCCGTGCCGCTCGCGCTCCGCCTCGCCCTCGCGTTCGTCCTCGTGGCGGTCGGCGCGACCGCCCTGTGGGGGGTGCGCGTGCGGACGACGTCGCGGCACCTGATGGAGGCGGACTTCTCGGTCAGGATCGAGGCCGCCACCCACGAGGTCGAAGAGTCGATCGCAGCCGAAGCGACACAGCTGCGGGACCTGACAGTACCGCTCTGCTCGCGCGCGACCTTCCTGGAGAAGGCCCTCGTCGATCTCGAGCGCGTGAAGGGCGACCCGCTGGCCCTCGAGACCGGCACGCTCCTGTCGCTCGACCATCATGTCCCGGCCGAGGCGGCCGCCCGCAGCCTCGACGAGCTCCTCCTCGTTACGCCGACGGGGTTGATCGTCTCCTCGTCCGACTCCAAGACGCGCCGGACGAAAGACGCCCGACTCGGCAAGCTGGTCGAGAGCGCCGACAAACCGGCCGTCGGCATCCGGCCGCGGGCGGCGGGCGGCGAGCTGTCGCTCGAGGTCGCGTGCTCCCGGTCCCAGCGCAACCTGACGCTCGGGCTCGTCGGTGCGCGGCGAATCGAGAACATCCTCGACCGCGTGGGCCGCGCGCACGGCGCGACGCTCGCGGTGCTCGGGCCGGGCGAGGCGCCGCCGCCGTCGTCGAGCGCGCAGGAGGTCCGCGTCGTCGCCGTGAAGGCGGTCCCCGGCCTGACGGTCGCGGCGACGCTCTCGCGGGCGCGGCTCGTCCAGGCGCTCGAGAGGCTCGATCGCGAGATCCTCGTGAGCGGCGCCGCCGCAGCAGGCGCTGCGCTCCTCTTGGCGCTCTTCTTGGGGCGGTCGCTCGCCAGGCCGCTGCGGGAGCTGGCTCGCGAGACGGGCGAGGTCCTGAGCGGCGAGCCGCGGCCGGTGCGCGCCCGAGGCAGCCGCGAGGTGCGCGTCCTCGCCGAGACGTTCAACCGCACCATCGACGAGCTCACGCGCATGAAGAAACGCCTCGCCGTCACCGAGCGAATCGCAGCTCGGCGCGAGATCGCGCGGCAGGTCGCGCACGAGATCAAGAACCCGCTCGCGCCCATCCGGGCCGCGGTCGAGACGCTGCGCCGGCTGCGCGCCCGTGACGACGAGCGCTTCGACGAGTACTTCGACGAGGCGACGCGAACCGTCCTCGAAGAGGTGCATCGCATCACCAACATCGTCAGCGAGTTCACCAAGTTCCAGCGGCTCCCCGCGCCCAACCCCGAGCCGATGGATCTCGTGCAGGTGGCGAGAGGCGTGGTCGCGCTGCATGCCGCCGACCCCGAGATGGTCAAGACGGGCGACCCCGACGAGCCGCCGCGCGTCGAGCTCCAGGCCGGGGACATCCCGCAGGTGCGCGCCGACAAGGACCAGATCGTCCAGGTGCTGACCAACCTCGTGCAGAACGGTCTCGAGGCCGCCACCGCGATCAGGAGCGACCCCCGCGTCCTCGTCACGATCGACAAGAAGGGCGCCGACAAAGTCCGCATCGTCGTTCGCGACAACGGCCCTGGCGTCTCGGACGAGATGCGCGAGAAGCTCTTCGAGCCCTACGCGACGAGCAAGGCGACGGGTACCGGCCTCGGGCTCGCGATCTGCCAGCGCATCGTGTTCGAGCACGGCGGCGAGATCGTCTACCGCCCCGCCACCAAGGGCGGCGCCGTCTTCGAGATCACGCTGCCCATCGCGGGCCCGAGCCTCCTCGAGAAGCCGCTGGAGACCACGGCTCAGCCCGTGAGCCGTCACCAACCAGGGAGCGACGAGGACAGTGGATAGCTCGGTCTTTCGCGCAGGCGAGCTCGTCGCCGGTCGCTACGAGGTGATCTCGCTGGAGGGCACGGGCGGGATGGGCAGCGTGTACCGCGCGCGCGACAACGAGCTCGGCGAGCTCGTCGCGCTCAAGGTGCTCCATCGCGATCTCGTCGGGTCGCCCGAGATGCTCGCGCGGTTCCGCCGAGAGGCGAAGCTCGCGCGCCGCGTGACCCACAAGAACGTCGCCCGCACGTACGACATCGGCGAGCACGGGAGCGACAGGTTCCTCACGATGGAGCTCGTCGAGGGCGAGCCGCTGCGAGACATCCTCGCCCGCGAGGGTCGCCTCGACCTGGGGCGGGCGCTCGAGCTCGCGGCTCAGATGGCGGACGGGCTCGCCGCCGCCCACGAGGCCGGCGTCGTCCACCGCGACCTCAAGCCCGAGAACGTGCTCGTCGCAGCAGGCGAGCGCGCGGTCCTGACCGACTTCGGGATCTCGCGCACGAGCGCGCCGGGCGACACGATGCTCACGACCGGGGCCGCCATGGGGACGCCGGCCTACATGGCGCCCGAGCAGGTCGAAGGCGTCGTCGATGTCGACGCCCGCACCGACGTCTACGCCTTCGGCACCGTCATCTTCGAGATGCTCACCGGCCGCGTCGCGTGGACGAGCACGTCACCCTACCTGGTCGCGACCGCGCGCCTCACCTCGCCGCCGCCGGACCCACGCGCCGACCGCCCCGAGATCTCGAGCGCGCTCGCCGCGTTCGTCATGCGCTGCATGGCGCGCGACCGCGAGGCGCGCTTCGTCGACGGACGGGCTCTCGCACGCGCGCTCCGTGAGCTGATCGCGGCCGAGCCGACGGGCGTCGCAACCGAGGCCGGCTCGTTCGGTCCGCGCCTCGGCGCCGACGCGCTGAGAGAAGACTTGCCGCGCCAGCTCGTCCTGATGAGCGACGGTTCGCCTGTCTACCGCCGCGTGCTGCAGGAGCTCCAGACCCTGATCGAGCCGGGCGCCGGCGACGCGATGTGGGCGGCGTTCGACCGCATCTGGCAGAAACGATCCTTCGATGGCCCGTTCGAGCGGCCGCTGTTGATCCTCGCCGCCCTCCGCGAAGACGCGCGCGCCGAGGGCGCGACCCACCCCCTGTACGCGGCGCTCGCGGCCAGCCCGCCCGACGCGGGAGCCGTCACTCCCTCGGCGCTTCGCGCCGCGCTCGGCAAAGAGCGGCTCGGCTTCTGGATCGCCCTCAGGACGCGCAGGGTGCAGACGAACGAGGGCACCCGCTCGCTCGCTTGGCTCTGGCCCGCGACGATCGCGGGCGCGGCAGGCCGCGCGCGCCCGATCGAGCTCTTCGACGTCGGAGCGAGCGCCGGGCTCAACCTGACTGCCGATGCGCTCGACGTCGGATGGGAGCGGGCGACGGGAGGCCCCATCACGATCGCGCGCGACCTCGACGTCCGGCGACGCATCGGGTTCGATCCACGACCGCTCGACGCGCGCACCGCCGAGGACTGCAACTGGCTCCGCTCGTGCATCTGGCCCGAGCAGACCGATCGGCTCGCCCGGCTCGAAGAGGCGATCACCGCGTTCCGCCAGGCCGCGCCGCCCGCCGAGCTCCAGCTCATGCGCGCGTCGTCGGTGCCGGCGCAGCTCGACCGGCTGACGACGCGCGCCCCCGGCTCGCTCGCCATCGCGTACCAAACGCTGGTGCGCAGCTACATCCCGGCCGAGGAGCGCGCCGCGTACGAGGCCGGCATGCAGGCCTGGCTAGCAGCAGGCGAGCGCGGAGCCCGTGTCTGGTCGGTCCTCGAGCTCGAAGAGGTGACGAAGCCCGAGACGTCGTGCGCGCTCGACGTCCATGTCTCCACCGGCGACGGCGGGGTCGACATGATTCGCCTCGGGCGCATGAGCTACCACCCGCGCACGGTCGAGGTCGCCCACGGCGCCGAGGCTTGCCTGAGCGCGCTGATGCGTCAGGGTTGACCCGGCTCAGGGGGCTTCTTTGGCGACGAACGCGGCGCCAGTCGCCGAGAGGGGGCCCTGGCCGAAGTCGAATGGACCGGTGTAGTTGCCGACAAAGACGACAGTACCGTCTGGATGCGCAGCAACATCCCAGACGCCGCCGTTCGCCAGCTCGTCGGAGTACACGAGCTGAGAGACCCAGGTGCCACTCGACCCGAAACGAAGAACGACGGGCGCTTCGCTGCTCGGAAACGAGGTGACCGTGCCGCCGCCAAAGTCGGTCGTGCCGCGCAGAGTCCCCCCGACCAAGAGCTCATCGGTCGAGGTGAACGAGAGAGAGGAGAACGCGGGCGGGTACATGCTGCCGACGAACGAAGCTTGCCACTCGAACGCACCGGTCGCGTCGAACTTGACGAAGAAGCCTCGGTCGTTCTGGTTGCCGGGGAGCGGGCCACCGCCGAAATCGATTGGGGGGC
>CALKVR010000132.1 GCA_938004815.1 uncultured Polyangiaceae bacterium
CGGCTGGCGCTGCGGTTCCACACGATCAGCACGACGAGCGACGCGACCGCGACCCCGGTGGCAAAGAGCCCGATCGCCCACCCGCGAAAGCCGATCGCCCACCCGAGCGAGAGGAGCAAGGCGTAGGGCGGGCTCGTCGCCCCCGTCGAGAGGCCGGTCTCCTCGGTCCAGCAGAGGACGCACCCGCGGGCGGTGGATCGAGCGAAGTCGAAGTAGATGTAGACGTCGTCGAGCGGGACCGGGTACGCGCTCGCCCCCACGCGCCTCAGGAGAGCGGCGGCGGGGAGCAGGAACGAGAGCGCCACGCCGAGCGCGAGCAGGGCGCGAAAGGCGGGGACGAAAAGGTTTCGGCGCACGCGCGGACATGCGACTACCACGGGCGCAAGATGGCCAAAAGCCGACCCCCCGAGACCCGCGACGCGCGCGACGCGCGCCAATGGGACGCGATCGAAGAGGCGTCCGAGCTCGTCATGGAGCGGCGCTTCGAAGACGCGCTCGTCGAGCTGAAGCGCGTCCTCTCGGGCGACGCCAACAACGCCTACGCGTACAGCCTCCTCGGCGCGGCGCTGTGGGAGCTCAGGCAGCTCGAGCCTGCTCGCGACGCGTACAAGGCGGCGGTGCTCTTGGCCCCGTCCTACCTCGGGGCGCGCACCGGCCTCGCGCAGGTCCTGCGGCGCCTCGGCGATCTCGCCGGTGCCGAGCAAGAGGCGCGCATGGCGCTGCGGCAGGCTCCGGGCGACGGCGACGCCCACATGGTCCTCGGGCTCGTGCACGCCTCGCGTGGCGAGCGGCGCGAGGCCCGGCAGCATCTCCACGCATTCCTGAGCTCCAAGCCCGAGGTCGAGGCGCAGATCGAGGTGCGAAGCGTGCTCGAGCTGCTCGACCAGGGCGAAGAGGGTGAGGGCCTCGAGATCGAGGACGAAGACGACGAATGAGGCTCCTGCGCGCGCTCCGGTCCACGGCTCGTGAGGCAGGCGCGTACGCGCGGCAGGCCATGTTGATTCATCGCGACCTGGGTGACGTCGTGCCGCGCGACGTCGCGACCGGCGACATGGTCGTGGTCCTCGTGCACGGGCTCCTCGCGACGGCGGGTGTCCTCCGGCCGCTGCGGGCTGCGCTCGAGCGGCACCGCGGCGTGCACGTGGCGTCGTTCACGTACGCGCCGGGCCCGGGCGCAGAAGAGGTCGCGGCTCGCTTGGAGCGGTTGCTCGGCGCGGTGCCGGCGGGGGCCGACGTCCACCTCGTCGGTCACAGCTTGGGCGGCATCGTCGCGCGCCACTACGCGGTCACGCGCGACGACCACCGGGTGCGCGGTACCGTCACCCTGGCGACGCCGTTCGGGGGAGTGCGCGGCGCCGCCCTCTTGGGGCTGCCGTTCTCGCGCGATATCGCCGAGACCAGCTCGGTGCTCCGGGCCATCCGGCTGGCGCGACCGGCGCGGCCGATCCCCCACCTGTCGATCATCGCCGGCGACGACGCGCTCACGCGGACGCCCGTCGCCCACGCCCTGCCCGGCGGAGACGTCGTCGTCCTGGAGGGCAGGGGGCACAACGGCATGCTCTTCGATCGCGAGGCGATAGGGTTGGTCGAGCGGCGTCTCCTGGGGGCGCGCGACACCCCTACTCGCCCTTTCGCGGGCGTGGTACCCCGCGATCCGTGAGGCTCTCGCCCTTCCTCCTGGCGGCGGCCATGACCGCCCTCGCCGCTCCCGCGCAAGCCGAGGTCTCCTCGTGGCTCGCGGCCAGCGGCGGCACCTCGATCCTCACCGTCAACGAGAGCGAGGTGATGGTCCGGGGCACCATGAACTTCGATCTCGGCGTCGGGTCCACGCCGCAGGGCGACGCCATCTTCGGCGGGCTCGTGCGGGTCGCACCGATCTTCGACGAGGGCACCGACATGGCGTTCCTCGTCCGCGGCTGCTCGCGCGGCTTCCAGACGGGCGATTGGGGGGTCGCGGTCGATCTCGGCGGTTACCTGCGCCTGTTCGATCCGGCCGTCCCTCAGGGGGGCTTCCTGGGTGAGGTCATCCTCGGCGCGCCGCTCGGGTTCCAGCTCGCCCTCGCCGGCCACGCCGGCACGCTGAAGTCGTACGGCGGCTCGGCCGTGCTCGGCCTCGACATCCTCAAGCTCACCGTCTACCGCCAGTCGCTCCTCGAGTGGTGGCCGAACCCGCTCTCGCCGAGCGACGCGCGAACGGCGGGGGCCGGCGAAGCCGGAATGATGAGGCGTTGACGTGCTGCGCGCAGTCTCGCTCGACTTCGGCCAAACGCTCGCCAGCTTGGATGCGCGCTACCTCGCGGATCGGCTGCGCGGTCGTGGGGTCGACGCCGACGAGGCCGCGGTCGAGCGCGCCATCCCCACCGCCTGGGCAAAGTACGACGAGATCGTGAAGCTGGGGGTGTCGGGGCACCCGTGGCGCGAGCTCATGGCGGTGTTGCTCGACGAGTCGGGGGTTCCCGAACGGTTCCGCGCCGACCTCGTCGAGTGGCTCTGGCGCGAGCAGCCGCGCAAGAACCTCTGGCGCAAGCCGATCCGCGGGATGTTCCGTCTCTGCCTCGACCTCGAGCGCGGCGGTGTGCCGTTCGGCGTCGTATCCAACTCCGAGGGCCGCCTCGCCGAGCTCGTCGACGAGATGGGCTGGGCCGACGTGATCCGCGTCGTCGTCGACTCGGGGCGCGTAGGGATCGAGAAGCCCGACAAGCGGATCTTCCAGCTGCTCGCCGAGCGCTTGGGCACCGACATCACCGAGATCGTGCACGTCGGTGACTCGTTCGCGGCCGACGTTTCGGGGGCGCTCGCGGCCGGCATGTGCGCGGTCTGGTTCACGACGCAAGACCGCCTTCCAGAGGGCTGCGATCCCACGCGGGTGAAGATCGCGCACGACGCGCCCGGCGTCCGCCGCGCGCTCGAAGAGCTGGGCCTCGTCATCCCCGAGCCCGAGCGCCCGTCCGCTTGGCCCTAGTGTCGTGAATCAGAATTCACGACACGAAAGAACAACGGTGTGCTGAGTCCAGACCGGTCCGAAGCGCGAGGAATTCGCGCGGCCCCACCCAAAGTGGGCCGCCGAATTGTGAAGCGGACTTCGGACTCAGGACACTAGCGGCGGCGGTTTTTCGTGGCGGCGAGCCGCTGGCGCAGACCGTCGACGTCACGCGCGAGCTCCTGACACGATTGGATGCGGCGGCTCGGCTCCTTCTCCATGAGCTGGAGGATCAGGAACTCGAGCTCGTCGGGGATCCTCGGCTCGTGGGCGCTCGGTGGGCGCGGCGGCTCGCGCAGGTGCTGCATCATCACCGCGACGGAGTTTTCGGAGTCGAACGGCAGCACGCCCGTGAACAGGTGGTAGGCGATGACACCGAGCGAGTAGAGGTCGCTGAGGTGCGTCGCCGACTTGAAGTCGCTGATCTGCTCGGGCGCCATGTACGCCGGTGTGCCGGCGGTGAAGCCCTGCCGCGTCAGGTTCCGGTCGCCCGCCTCGTCGGGCACGCGGCGCTTCGCGATGCCGAAGTCCATGAGCTTCACGACGTCGTCGTTGGTAACGAACAGGTTCTCGGGCTTGAGGTCGCGATGAACGACCCCACGCTCGTGCACGCACCCGAGGCCCCGGCACACCTGGACGAGCCAGCCGAGGTCGCGCAAGAGGTCGCGTCCCTGCTCGATCCGCGTCGCGAGATCCGCCCCGGCCAGGAGCTCCATCGTGATGAAGCGCGCCGAGCCGTGGGTGCCGATGTCGTACAGGCGAATGACGTTGGGGTGGCTGATCTGGCGCGCGAGGCTGAGCTCTTGCTTGAACCGTGACACCAGGGTCGGGTCCTCGTTCGCGCGCGCGAAGAGCTTGAGGGCGATCGTCTCCTCGAGCTCGAGGTCTTTGGCGCGGTACACCGCGGCCATGCCGCCGCGGCCGAGCAGGCTCTCGACCTGGTAACGGCCCGCGACCGTGATCCCGGCGGGCACCGCGAAGACGTTCTGCAGCAGCGCCTCGACGCGCCCGCCCGGGGGCGCGAAGGCCTGCGCCGAAGCAGCGGCCAGGGCATCGGCCGCCTGCGACGCCACCGTCGCGCGCTCGCTCCCCGCGCGACCCGAGCGAGGAGCAGGGAGCTCGGGCAATGACGGAAACGTTTCGCTCGAGCCCGACGCTGTCTCGGCAGGCGGGGCCGACGCGCGCATGAAGGCGGCGTCTTCTTCGACCACCCGCGCGAAGTCGGACGCCGATCCGCGCATCTTGCGCTCGACGGAGGCAAGCTGAGTCCGTGCTTCGTCGAGCTTGGGCCGGGCGGCGACCACCTTCGAGAGCGCCTCGCGAGCGCTCTCGAGCATGTCGTGTTTGCCGTAGAGGACGCCGGCTCGGTAGAACGCCTCGATCTCTTCGTCGGTGCGCGGCTCGCCGGCGAGGAACCGGCTCGTGAACTGGTCGAAGGTAAAATCGACGTGATCGAGCGACGTGGCGACCTGGATCGCGAGCGCGCACGCCCTCGGGTACTGCGGATCATCCTTGGGGACGCGGACGAGCAAGGCGAGCGCTCGCGCGTGACGCCCGGCCGCGATCCAGCAGCGGATGCTGGCGCCGACAACTCCGGCGCGCTCGAAGTGGGCGGCCGCCGCTGCGTGATCGCCGGCGGCTTCGGCCGCGCGGGCCGCCTCCAGCTCGGTCGCGTGGGCCATATCTCGGATTCGGACGATCGCTCATTCGTCGGCGTTCTGCAACGAGAGTCGCCGCAGCTGCGCCGGGTTTCTCGCCACGCTCGCCGCCTCGTCGACGTCGACGAGCCCCTGCGCGACCAGCCGACAGAGCGCCGTGTCGAGGCTCTGCATCGGCGTGCCCTCGGCCTCTCGCTGCTGGATGTAGCCGTCGATCTGGTGGGTCTTGCCTTCGCGGATCATGTGCGACAGCGCGAAGCTGGGGAGGAGGATCTCGACCGCGGCGATCATCCCGTCGCCGCCCGACCGCTTGAGCAATTGTTGCGCGATGACGCCTCGCAACAGCACGCTGAGGGTGCTCCTCACCTGCGCCTCGACCTCTTCGGGGCAGAGGTCGAGCACGCGGTCGACCGATTTGGCGGCCGAGCCGGTGTGGAGCGTGCCGAAGACGAGAACGCCCGTCTCGGCAGCGGAGAGCGCCAGCATGACGGTCTGCAGATCCCGCAGCTCGCCCACCACGAGGACGTCAGGCGCCTCACGTAGCGCGGCGCGCAGGGCCGAGGCGAACGACTCGGTGTGCTGGCCGACCTCACGTTGCGTCACCATGCTGCGGTTCGAGGCGTGGATGTGCTCGATCGGATCTTCGATGGTGATGATGTGCCGCTGCGACGTGCCGTTGATCTCGTCGACGATGGCGGCGAGCGTCGTGCTCTTGCCCGAGCCGGTGGGCCCGCTCACGAGGACGAGGCCGTTCTCGAGGAGCGCGAGCTGGCGAACCGCTCGGGGCAGACCCAGCGCGGAGAGCGTCGGGATGCGCTCGGGAATGAGCCGAAACACCGCGCCGAGACCACGGCTCTGTTGGAACACGTTGACGCGGAACCGGCCGACCTCGGCGATCTCGTACGCGAAGTCGATCTCCATGTCCCGCGCGAGCAGCTCGCGCTGGGCCGGCGTCATGATTTCGAACAGAAAACGCCTCGTCTCGTCGACCGAGAGCACGCGGAACGGCAGCGGGACCAGATCGCCCTCGTGGCGGATGATGGGCACGTCGCCGCTGTGAAAGTGCAGATCGCTCGCGCGCTGATCTACGGCGAGGCGCAGGAACGAGTCGAGGCGAGGCGCCATCAGCCGCCGCTCGCTTCGGGGTTGGGGAGGCCGAGCGCCGCCTCGAACGCCCGCTTGTCGATCGCCTTGGCGTACGCTTCGTCCACGTCGACCGCGCCCGCTTTGGCCAGGCGGATGAGGTCGACATCCATGAGCCGCATTCCACCCTCGCGTGAGGTGGCCATGATGGTCGGGATCTGGAACGCCTTGCCCTTGCGGATCATCGTGGCGATGGCCTCGCTGTTGATCATGATCTCGACCGCCGGGGTGCGCTTGCCGTCCGGCGTACGAAGCAGGTACTGGCACAGCACCGCGCGGAGCGACTCGCTCAGCATGCCGCGGATCTGCCCCTGCTGGCGGGGCGAGAACGCGTTCACCAGCCGGTCGATGGTGGCGTCGGCCGAGGTGGTGTGCACGGTGCCGAGCACCAGGTGGCCCGTCTCGGCCGCGCTTACGGCGAAGGCAATCGTCTCGGTGTCGCGCAGCTCGCCGACCAAGATGACGTCGGGGTCCTCGCGTAGCGCCGAACGCAGGGCGGCGCCGAACGAGCGGGTGTGAGACCCGAGCTCGCGCTGGTTGATGAGGCTCTTGCGCCGCCTGTGCACGACCTCGATCGGGTCCTCGATCGTGACGATGTGGCGGGAGCTGGGGCGGGTGATGTGGTCGATGAGCGCGGCGAGCGTCGTGGATTTGCCCGCGCCGGTGGGCCCGCCGACCAGGACGAGGCCGTCCGAAAGCTCTGCGAAGCGGGCGAGCTCGGGGGGCAGAGCGAGGTCGTCGAAGCCGAGCGCCTGGCCCTTGACCGCGCGGAACACGGCCGACCGCCCGTGGAGCTGCTCGAAGACGTTCGCGCGGAACCGAGCCCGGTCGCCCGGGAGCTCGTACGACAGGTCGACCTCGCGCCCCTCGGCGAGGGTTCGTCGCTGCGCGTCGGTGAGGTGCGGGTCGACCATGGCGCCGATCGCCGCTGGCGA
Source organism: uncultured Polyangiaceae bacterium (assembly GCA_938004815.1). GTDB lineage: Bacteria > Myxococcota_A > Polyangia > Polyangiales > Polyangiaceae > Xiheicaenibacterium. Next base: position 6,717 of record CALKVR010000132.1, read on the forward strand.
CAGCTTCACGTCGTTCAGCGCCTCGACCCGCCCCATCCGCTTGATCGCCGGCGGCCGACCGGCAAAGAGAAAGAGGTCGTCGGCCTTCATGCGGAGGGCGGCGCGCAAGAGCTGTTCGAGCGCGCGCGGATCTCCGGGGGCCGAGTCGCCGCTCGTCGTCTGGAGATCGAAGCGTTCGAGCAGCCTGGCCGCCGCGGCCCGGACCCCGGCCGAGGCGTCGTTCTCGCACCCCTTGATCCACAGCGCGTGCGCGCCGTCGTCGTGGTCGGCGAGAAAGTGGATCGCGGCGGCGCGGACGTCGGCGTGCTCGTCCTGCACCAGCTCGGCGACGTCGGGGCAAGCCTCTTTGGCTGCGAGTGTGTGCAAAGCCTCGATGGTGACGATGCGGAGCTCCGGCCGCGTACCGAGGAGGTCGATGAGGTAGGCGGTCGCGCGTGGGTCGCCCAGCTTCCCTATCGCTTGAACCGCGAGCTCGGCGACGAGCCAGTCTTCGTCGCTCTGCGCCACGCGCACGAGGGCCCCGAGCGCGCGCGCATCGGCGATACGGATCAACGCCGAGACGGCGAAGCGCCGCACCACCGACGAGCGGTCGGCCAGGTAGTCTTTCACCAGGTGCTTCGTGATCGCGGGGGCGTTCATCTCGACCAGCGCATCGAGGACGCGCTCGCGGACCCACCAGTCTTCGTCACGCAGCGACTGGAGGAGCCGCGGCGCGAGAGCCCCACCGTGATCGCCGACCTTGTTGGCGATCTCGGCCGCGAGGCGGCGGACGTTCACGTCTCGGCTGCGGAGCAGCCAGACGATGGCTCGGGCAGCGTCGATCCGAGCCGCGTTGCTGAGCTCGGTCAGGGCGTGCGCGGCGCGCGACCGGGTCGCGACGTCACGGTGCGAGAGCGCTTCGATCAGGAGCGGCAGGAAGGGATCGGCGGCCGATGTCTCGATCACCTCGAGGATCGCGAGTCGGATGCTCTTGGGGCCTTCGCGGAAGCGGTCCCGGAGGACGGCGGCCGAGGTCGCGCCCGGCCGCCGCGCCAGCTGAGCCAAGAACGCGCGCAACACCTCGAGCCCGCGGCCCTCGCTCGCGGGCTCGCAGCGCTCCCAAAAGTCCGGCGCGTCGAGGGCGCCGATGGTGGTGATGGCCTGCGCGACGACCAGATCGTCGGCGTCCTGGAGCGCGACCGCCGCGACCTCGACCACGGGCGCGATGTCGCGAAACCGTGAGGCGTCGGTCAGGCTCCTCAGGGCGTGGATCTTCTCGCGCGGCCGGCCCGATCGCAGCACTGCCATGACGAGCGGCAAGCCGTGCTGCCCGGCTCGGCCGAGGAGCGCGTTCATCGCGTCGACGCGGCCTGGGAACGCCGGGTCCAGCGCCCGCTTGGTGAGGAGCTCGAGCGCCGAGCGACCGCCGAGCTGCTTGAGGACGTCGGCGGCGCACGCCCGAATCGTCGCGTCTGCGGCGCCGAGCAAGTCGCAGAGCTCGCCGTGGGCCGCGACGTCGTTCACGCTCGGCAAGACCTCGACGATCCGATCGCGCAGCACGGCGTCTGCGGTCTTGAGGCCGCGCACCAAGGGCGTGAACAGCTCGGGCGCGGCCTTGGCCTTCGCCAGCGCGACGACGGCGTCGCAGCGGAGCCGATGGGCGTCGCGCGTCGACTTCGGGTAGAGCTCGATCGTGATCGGCACCAGCTTGGCGACGTCGCTCGCCGCGCAGGCGGCTGCTTGCGCGACGAACGCATCGACGTCTGCCGGCGACCCGAACGTCGCGGCTCGGAAGGTCTTGGGCAGATCCGAGCGCTGAAATAACACGCGAGAATCTATAGATAGCCCGAATCGAACGGGCGACGAAAGCCCCCCGCGAAGGCTCGGTCAGTCGGGGTCGCTGAACTCGCAGGCCGAGGGATCGGGGCATGTGCCGCACGCCTTGATCCCGCCGCCGCAGTCGACGACCTCGGCCTCGGTGCAGGTGAGGTCGCACGTTCCCGAGCCCTGACAGCAGACGAAGCAGTCGCTCTTGCAGGCGAGGCTGCAGGTACCGTTGCCGGTGCAGCCGATCCCGCAGTTCGTTTCGCAGGCCATCGTGCAATTGCTGTTGCCGGTACAGCCGCCGCCGCAGTCGGTCAGGCACTGCACGTCGCAGTCGGACCCCCCGGCGCAATCGAGGTCGCAGTCGCCGCCGGCGGTGCAGTCGGCGGTGCACGTCGATTGGCCCTCGCAGCTCACGTCGCAGCTGCTCCCCGGTGCGCACTCCTGGTGGCACGTCGACTTGCTGCCGCAGTCGAGCGCGCACCCCTCGCCCAGGCACTGGAGGTCGCAGTCGGCGCCCTGCTCACAGGACAGGTTGCAGTCGCCGGCCTCGCAGACCTCGCTGCACGCCTCGCCCACGCAGGGCGCGCAGTCGGGGTCACAGTTGCCGCCCTCGGTCTCGTCGTCACCGCACGCGCCCAGGGCCACCATCAGGAACGCCGGCGCGCAGAAGAAGATCACGGCTGCGAGTCGTTTCATGGCATCACTCCTTGGTCGGCTCACTGCTTGGCTCACTGGTCGTCTCACTGGGGCTCCGCGACGCAGCAGCCCGTGATGCAGTACGAGCCGCTGGGGCAGAGGGGGAGATCGGCGGTGCCGCAGGCCTGGAGGCCATCGGGGCACTCCGGCGTCCCTCCGTTGCCGCACTCGGGCGGGAGGAAGAGCTTGCCGACGCAGAGCTCGCACTCGTCGCACTCGTTGAGGCAGCTCGGTACCGGGTCGCAGGGGTGGCAGAGCGTCGGATCGTCGATGCTGGCGAGCGAGCAGACGGTGTTGCCGTTCAACCCCTCGGACCCGCTCCACACGTACTGGCCGCTCCCGGCCGGGAGCTCGCAGCAACCGAAGCAGTCGCAGCCGTTCGGCGTGAGCGGGAGGCAGACGTCGAGGCACTCTTGGCTCTGCGTCGTGAGCAGATCCGTGCACGTCTGCCCGTTGAAGGGCTCGAAGCTCAGATCGGTGAACTCGCACGCGTCGCCGAGAGAGGGCTCCGGGTAATAGTCGGGCGGCACCTCGTGGGTGTCGCAGCCGTGGTCCCAGTAGCAGTCGTCGTTGCCGGGGCCGCTGTCGTTGTCCCAGTAGCACTCGACCTTGCAGGGCGGGCCAGGCTGCCCCGAGATGCCACCGTAGAAGCTGTCCTCGGTGTTGTCGCAGGGCCCGAGGCAGTCCGGGTCCTGGTAGTCGAGGAGCCCGTCCATGTCGTTGTCCTCGAGATCCCCGCATTCGTAGACCATCCCCTGGCACTCGGCGGTCTCGGTGGGCGGCGGGGGCGGGCCGCTCGAAGACGATTGCCCCGTGCTCGCGGACGAGCTCGACGATCCGCCACCTAAACCAAAGGACCCGGACGAGCTCGGTGCGCCGCCAGTGTTGCCGGCGCCCGAGCCGCTCGAGCTCGACGCGCCGGTGGTCTCGTTCTGCGTGTCGTCTGAGCAAGCGCCCACGACGACCCCGCCGACCAGAGACGAAAGCACGAGAACGTTCCGGATCCTCATTCGCTCCTCCTCATTGAAAGACGAAGACGCCCTTCAAGTCCTCGGTCGAGGAGATGGGCGTCCCGTCTTTGATGCTCGTCGCGCGAAACTGGTAAATCATCCCGGCTGCCAGCGGCGGCCCCCCGTAGGTCACTTCGGCGGGGGCGTTGCCGCCCGGGTCGAAGTTGCCGCTCGTCTCCCAGACGAGGTTCCCGAGCGCGTCGTAGACGACGACGTCGTACTCGTCCTCGCTCGAGTCGTCCTCCCAGCGGAACGTCGGCGTCCCGCTCACCGGCTCGATACCCTCGGCGCCCGGAGAGAGCACGTCGAGGGCGCCCGTGATCTTGAACCCATCGGCGATCGCGACGTTCCCGCCCGCGACCGTGATGTGTT
>CALKVR010000133.1 GCA_938004815.1 uncultured Polyangiaceae bacterium
CTCTGAGAGCGAGGGCCGCGCTCGGGAGGCCCGCGGCGCCACGAGAGCGGCGAAAACATGGCCGAAACGGTTATGCCACTGGCTTTTTGTGCCGCAATTGCGATGGGCAACCCCGTACCGATCGTCTAAAGTAACGTTCAGCCCGGAGGCGGCGCGCCGGTGAAGTTCGTCTGCGAGAACTGCAAGGCCAAGTACCAGATCAGCGACGACAAAGTCGCGGGCCGTACCCTCCGGATGAAGTGCCGGCGGTGCGGCGAGATGATCCAGGTGGCCGCCACCGTGACCGAGAGCTCCGTCTCGACGAAGCTGCCCGGCGAGCACGCCGCCGGCAGCGCGCCGCAGCCCGTCCGCGCCACGCCGCCCCCGCGTCCCGTGGGTCCCGAGCCGCTCGAGCCGTCCGGCCCCGACGGTACCGGCGATGACGGCGCGACCGTCATCCGGCAATCGCCGTTCTTCCACCCGTCCCCCAAGGCTCCGGCTCCGGCGGCGCCGCCGCCGCCTCGCCCGGGTGCGCCGCGCATCGTCCCGCCCGCCCGCGCGTCGCTCGCGGGGTCGCGCAGCTCGCACCCGCCCCCGCGGCCCAGCAACCCTGGGCCGGCGCCCATGCACTCGCCCTCGAGCCCCGGCCTTCACGCCGGCTTCGCGCGCGCCGTCGCGGCGCCGGCTCGTGGCGCGCCCGACGCGCACCCCGCGCCCAGCCAAGCGCTCCCGACCGAGGACTGGTACGTCGGCATCGGCGGGGTGCCACTCGGTCCCGTGCGGCTCGCGGTGTTGCGCGACAAAGCGGCTGCCGGTCAGGTCGACGGCGACTCGCTCGTGTGGCGAGAGGGCTTCGACGAGTGGCAGTCGGTGCGGTCGATCCCTCCGCTCATGACCGTCGTCGACGAGGCGAAGCAGACGCGCGCGAGCCGGATGAGCCTGCCCGCGGTGCTGCCGCCGACGCCGCGGCCGTCGCTCGCGAGCGCGCCGCCGTCGCCGAGCTACCCCGTGGCGGCCGCCGCCGCGCCCGTCCCGGCGCCGGCTCCGTCGTTCGGTGCGATGCCGACGTCAGCGCCTCAGCCTGCTTCGAGCCTGCCCTTCGATCTCGTTCGCTCGTCGAGCTTGCCGGCGGCTGCTGCGCCGTCGCACGCGGGCGCACCGTCGCAAACAGGGGTGTCGCCGCCCGCACCGTTCTCGATCGGCGGGGGCGATCCGTTCGCGCCCGCGACCAACGGGGCGACGAACGGCCACGGCGCGACGAAAGGCGCGAACGGCTTTCATACCCCGGGCCCGGCCGCAGCGGGCGCGGGCGCCGCCGCCGCGCGCATCAGCGTCGTCCCCGCGCCGATCACCGAGCTCTCGCCGACCAGCGTCTCTCCCTCGAAGAAGCGCGGCGGTTTGCCTGCCGCGGCGTGGGCGCTCATCGCGATGGCGGCCGCGTTCGGCGGTGTCGCGGCGTGGGCGCTCTTTCTACGCCAGCCCCCGGCGGACCAGACGGTCGCGCCGACCGCCACTCAAGCACCCACCGAGCAGCAGCTCGGTGCAGCTCCGCCCCCTCCGCCCACCGTCGATGCGCAGGGCAACCCCGTCCCACAGCCCGAGGCATCGTCGGCGACGGGGCCGGCGGCGGGGCCGGGCGGCGTGGTGCGCGGGCCTGGTGGCGCTCCCGCGCCCGGCAAGAGCGCCGAGCAGACGACGATCGACAACACCGGCTTCCGGCCGACGCCCGGCGGGCCGTCCGCTGGCGATCCGCCCCCGAGCGGTGGCGGCGCGCTCTCCGAGGGCGAGATTAACGGTGTTGTCAGTCGCAACAAGCCCATCATCACCCGCCGCTGCTGGCTCCCCGCCTATGACGCGCGCGCTTCGAACGCGCCGTCGAGCGCCAAGGTGAGCGTCTCGCTCAAGGTCGGGCCGAGCGGCTCGGTCACGAGCGCGAGCGCGGGCGGCTCCGAGCAGCACTATCCCGGTCTCGCGAGCTGCGTCGCCGGCAGCGTGAAGGGTTGGCAGTTCCCGCCCTCGGACGAGGGCGCGACGATCAACATCCCGTTCAGCTTTAGCGGGCAGTAGCGGCGTTCCGAAGCGAGAGGTTCCCGAGAGATCGGGCACGGGCACGGGCACGATTCGGGGAACGGGAACGGGCGAGGGGTCGCGGACGAGCCGCCACCGCTCCCCGTGCTTCGTCATCCGAGTCGTGCCCGTGCCCGTGCCCGTGCCCGTGCCCGGTATCGCTTTGATCCGGAGCTGCGTGCGGGAGCGCGTGTCAACAGGAATAAGCGTTCCTCGGGCTCAGTCTTCCCCCACTTCTTCCCACCGCCTCCCGAATCGCAAGGAAGTTTGCCGCTAAGGAAGCCATTATGTAAGGCGTTGCCGGTAGCACATGTCGTCGGCACGCTCCACAAAACGACCCATCCAGTTGACACGATCGGGGCCTCTCCGTAGCGTGGCCGCCTGTAGTGGGAGGAAGTGGCAAGCAAGCCCATGCTCCTCTCCGGCCACCGATGTTCCGCGGTCACTTCGAGCACGCCATCGACGACAAAGGGCGCACCAGCCTCCCGGCGCGCTTTCGCGACGTGCTGGCCGGGGCGAGCGATGCGCGCCTCGTCGTGACCCCGGCGCTCGGCGACCCCTGCCTCGACGTCTACCCGATCAAGGCGTGGGAGGAGCTCGAGGCGAAGCTCGCGCAGCTGAACGCCTTCGACGCGCAGGTGATCGAGTTTCGCCGCTTCTACGTCTCGGCGGCGGTCGAGTGCGAGCTCGACAAGCAGGGGCGGATCCTCGTGCCGCCCACGCTCCGCGATCACGCGGGGCTCACGAAGAACGTCTTGTGGCTGGGGCACGGTCAAAAGGCCGAGCTCTGGTCCAGGGAGCAGTGGGAGGCCCTGTCGCGTCAGAAGTCCGCGGCCGATCTCCGCGACCTTCGCGCCGCGCTGGGCAAGCTCGGCCTGTAACGCCGTTCGGTGAACCGTGAACGTCCTCAACGTCGTCCCCATGCGATCCCCGCCGCCGCCCCCGCCGGATGTCCCTCACGTTCCCGTTCTGCGCGCCGAGGTGCTCGCCGCGCTCGACCCGGCAGAGGGCAAGCTCTTCATCGACGCCACGCTCGGAGCGGGCGGGCACAGCGAGGCCATCCTGCGTGTCCCTGGCACCCGCGTGATCGGGATCGACCGCGACCCGAGCGCGCTCGCGATCGCCGAGGAGCGCCTCGAGCACTTCGGGCCACGCTTCCGCGCGGTCAAGGCGACGTTCGGCGAGATCGCGAGCGTGGTCCAAGACCTCGCCCTCGGGCCCATCCACGGCATCCTCGCCGACGTGGGCGTGAGCTCGATGCAGCTCGACCGCGCCGAGCGCGGGATGAGCTTTCGCCACGACGGCCCGCTCGACATGCGGATGGACCCGACCTCGGGCGAGACCGCGCTCGAGCTCATCGCGAGGTCGAGCGACGACGAGCTCGCCGACGTGATCTTCAAGCTGGGTGAGGAGCGCCGTTCGCGCCGCATCGCCCGCTGCATTAAGCAGGCGTACCAAGCGAACGATCTGGCGACGACGAGCGACCTCCGCCGGGCGGTGGTTCGCGCCGTCGGCCCCGCGCGCATCGGCGGCGTCGACCCTGCCACCCGCACGTTCCAGGGCTTGCGCATCGCCGTGAACGGCGAGCTGGACGAGCTCTCCACCCTGCTCGACGCGGGACACGGCGTGCTCGCTCCGGGCGGGGTCCTCGCCATCATCAGCTTTCACTCGTTGGAAGACCGCTTGGTCAAGCGAGCGTTTCAAGACAAGGACCGGTGGGAGCCGCTCACGAAGAAGCCGGTCACCGCGACCGACAACGAGCTCGCGCGCAACCCCCGCGCCCGCAGCGCCAAGTTCCGGGCCGCGCGACGCCGCGACGAGGCAAGCGAATGAGGCAGCGTCCGTTCGTCGCTCTGTGGACCCTCGCCGTCCTCGCGACGGTGGTTGCCTTCGTGGTGCACCTCGGCCTGCGCGGCCGCACCGTGGACATCGGCTACAAGCTCGGCAAGGCGCGCAAAGAGCAGGCCCGCCTCCGTGAGGTCAAGCGTGTGCTCTCGCTCGAAGCGGCGAGCTACCGGACGCCCGACCGGGTCGAGATGGTCGCCCGCAGCCTCCTCGGGATGACCCCGCCGCCGCCCGAGCGAGTGATCGTCCTGCCCGACGCGCAAGTCCCGGCGTCCCGCGTCCGCACCGGCGCTCCTGGCCAAGCCCCCGCGCCCGAGGGCCCGTGAAGAACCTCAGACCCGAGCGCGCGAGGTGGATCAAGCTCCGCATGGGGCTGCTCTGCGGCCTCATGGGGCTGGGGCTCGGGTTCGTCCTCTCGGGCGCCGATCGCATCCAGAACCGCGACGGCGCGGCGTGGCTCGAGCTCGCCGAGAAGCAGCGCCAGCGGCGCCTGCACATCCAGCCCAAGCGTGGCACGCTCTACGACCGCAACGGCGCCCCGCTCGCAGAGAGCGTCGAGGTGCCGAGCATCTCGATGGACGCCGTCGAGATGCTCCGCGGCATCGAGGAGAAGTACGTGCCGATGCGCATCGAGGAGTACAGCGAGCGTATCGCGGCCGCTCTCTCGCTCGACAAGGACGAGGTCCGCGAGAAGATCTCGCGCCGGCGCCGGTTCTTGTGGCTGAAGCGTCGCGTCTCGGAGGACGAGGTCACGGCCGTTCGCAGCCTCGCCGATCGCGATCAGCGCTACCCCATCCGCGGTCTGAACATCGAAGGCGAGGGGCACCGGTTCTATCCGAACAAGGGGCTTGCCGGCCCGCTCATCGGGTTCGTCGCGCCCGACGGCGACGGGCGCGAGGGCCTCGAGCTCTCGCTCAACAGCGAGCTCAAGGGCCGCCCCGCCGAGGTGCACGGCCTGCGCGATCGGTCCGGGCGCCTCATCTTCAGCGAGGGCCTCGAGACCGAGCAGGCGCTGGCGGGGCACAACGTGCACCTGACCATCGACCGCGCCATCCAGCACACCA
>CALKVR010000134.1 GCA_938004815.1 uncultured Polyangiaceae bacterium
GTGTACATCCGCGAGCTCACCTCCGACGGCCTGCGCGAGGGCTTCGCGAGCGCGAAGATCACGGCGATGGCCGGCGTCCCCGCGCTCTGGCAGATGCTTGAGCGCCGCATCCTGGCCGAGGTGAAAGAGCGCGGCCCGCTCGCGATGAAGGCCTTCGACCTGTCGCTCGAGCTCTCGCGCATCATCGGCAAGCAGACGGGCTTCAACGCGGGTCGCCTCTTCTTCGGGGCGGTGCACGACAAGTTCGGCGGCCGGATGCGTCACCTCATCTCGGGTGGCGCCGCTCTGCCCAAGGACACCGCCAAGCTGTTCGCGGGCCTCGGCCTACCGCTGAGCGAGGGCTACGGCCTGACCGAGGCCGCCCCCGTCTTGACGGTGGCCAAGGCGAGCGTGAAGGCATCGGTCGGCAACGTCGGCAAGCCCGTCCCGGGCGTCGAGATCAAGCTCCTCGGCGCCGACTCGGGCGGCGTGGGTGAGGTGCTGGCGCGCGGCCCGAACGTCATGCTCGGCTACGAGGGCAACCCCGAGGCGACCGCGCAGGTGCTCGACGCCGACGGCTGGCTCCACACCGGAGACCTGGGCAAATTCGACAAATCTGGCCGCCTCGTGATCGTCGGCCGCTCGAAAGAGGTCATCGTCGGGCCCAGCGGCGAGAACGTGTACCCCGACGACGTCGAGACGATGCTCGGCGAGATCAGGGGGATCAAGGAGCTCTCGATCGCCGGCATCCCCGACGAGCAGGGCAGCGAGACGGTCGCGTGCTTGGCCGTGCTCTCCGCGCCCGAGGCGGGCGAGGCGCCCCACGAAAAAGCATCGCGCAAGGAGCGCGCGCTCCGGTCGCTGCGCGAGGCGTTCGAGAAGCTCCCGCGCGTCGCCAAGCCGGCGATCGTCCACCTCTACGAGGCCGACCTCCCGCGCACCGCCACCCGCAAGGTGAAGCGGTCCGAGGTGCGGCAGATCGTGCAGCGCCTGACCCAGGCGACGGCCGCGCCCCCGGTGAGCGAGCCGGGCTCGTCGCCGGTGCGCCACGTCATCGCCACCTTGACCGGCAAGGACCAGCGCGCGATCTCGTCGCAGAGCTCGCTACGCGGCGACCTCGCGATCGACTCGCTCCTCGCGGTCGAGCTCCTCTCCGCGCTCGAGGCCCAGATGGGCGTCTCGCTCGACGGCGCCGAGGTCGCTCGCTGCGAGACCGTCGGCGACGTCGAGGCGCTGGTCAAACGGACGCGCGCGTCGGCCGCAGGCGCGATCGAGGTTGCCTCGGACGAAGAGCAGGCCGAAGAGCCGATCAAGGTGCCGGAGTCGATCGCGCGCAGCGTCAAGCGCGTGCTGACGGCCGGGCAGATGGGCTTCTACGACAGCGTGATGCGCCCGCGCGTCTACGGTCGCGCCCACATCCCGCACAACCGCAACACCATCGTCGCCTCGAACCACACGAGCCACCTCGACATGGGGTTCGTGAAGTACGCGCTCGGGAGCTACGGCGAGGACCTCGTCTCGCTCGCGGCACAGGATTACTTCTTCTCGGGCAACAAGTGGCGACGCGCCTACTTCGAAAACTTCACGAACCTCGCGTCGTTCGATCGCAAGGGCGGCCTCCGCCAAGCCCTGCGCATGGCCGGTGATCGCCTCGAGCGCGGCGACACCATCCTCATCTTCCCCGAGGGCACGCGCTCTCCCGACGGCTCGATCCAGGAGTTCAAGCCTGCGATCGGCCACCTGGCGCTGACCTACGGCGTCGACATCCTGCCGGTGTACCTGGGCGGCACCTACGAGGCGATGAGAAAGGGCTCGCGTATCCCCACGCGGCGCGACATCACCGCGCGGATCGGCCTCCCCCTCGAAGTCTCCGAGCTCCAGCGCCTGACGCAGGGGATGAAGCTGTCGGCCGCGAGCAAGAAGATCGCGCAGCTGACCGAGCAGGCGGTGCGACTCCTCCGCGACGGCAAGATGCTCGATCTGCGCACGCTCGATCGCGACGCCGAGCCGCTCCCCGCCCCGTCCGAGAGCCCGATGGAACAGCTGTTCCGTGATCTCGAGGGCCGGTTCCGAGCCGACCGAGTCGAAAAGCCGATCACGTTCTATTTCACCCTCGGCGCCCAAGACGACGCCAAGTGGACGCTCCGCGTGGCGAAAGAGGGCTGCTCCGCTCAGAAGGGCAAGCCCGACGGCGGCGTCGCCGATTGCGTGCTCAAGACGAGCCCCGAGATCTTCACCCGCATCGTGCGAGAGGCGTACGTGCCGAGCCCGATGGAGTTCTTGAGCGGGGCTGTGAAGTCGAACGATATCTCGCTGCTCCAGACCTTCCAGAAGGTGTTCGATCTGTCATGAGCAAGGTCCTCGTCACCGGCGGCACCGGCTTTCTCGGGCGGCACCTCGTCGACGCGCTCGTAGGGGCGGGCCACGACGTGGTGTCGCTGGTGTATCGGAGTGTGGCTGCTCTTTCCCCCCCCCGGCCCCCCTCGTCTTCGACGAGGGGGGTGACGGAGATGGTGGGGAATGTCCTCGACGCGAACAGCGTCGAGAGCGCGGCGCGGGGTTGTGAGGCGATCTTTCACTGCGCGGGCAAGGTCTCGCGGGACCCGGCCGACGCCGAGCTGCTCCATCGCATTCACGTCGAGGGAACGAAGATCGCCCTCGACGCGGCGCGCGCGGCGGGCGTGAAGCGCGCGGTCGTTTCGAGCACGAGCGGCGTCGTCGCGGTGTCGAAGAAGCCGTCGCCGGTCGCGACCGAGGCGTCACCCGCGCCGATGGAGCTCATCGCGACTTGGCCGTACTACCGCTCGAAGCTCTTCGCCGAGATGGCCGCGTTCGACCGGAACGAGCCCGGCTTCGAGGTCGTGTGTGTGAACCCGTCGCTCTTGCTCGGCCCCGGCGACGTGCTCGGCTCGTCGACCGGTGACGTCGTCGACTTTCTCGAGCAGCGCGTGCCCGCCATCCCCGGCGGCGGCATCTCGTTCGTCGACGCTCGCGACGCGGCCCAGGGCCTCGTCCTCGCGTTCGAGCACGGCCGGCCCGGCGAGCGCTACCTCCTCGCGGCGCAGAACCTGACCGTGCGCGCGTTCTGCGAGAAGCTCTCGCGCATCTCGGGCGTCGCGATGCCCGCCATGCAGATGCCGAAGAGCCCGATCTTCGGCGTGATCGGCGGCACCATCGCCGAGAAGCTCGCCGAGCGGCTGAAGACGGCGCCGATCGTCGACAAGCTCTCGGCCGAGATGGCCCAGTACTTCTGGTACGCCGACTCGACCAAGGCCCGCACCGAGCTCGGCTGGGCGCCGCGTGATCCGATGGACACCCTCGCCGATACGGTCGAAGACCTGCGCGCCCGCGGCGTCGTCTGGCCGGCGGCGTAGCGTCCTGCTGCTCAACGTCGACGAGGGGGAGCCCCGTCGAGGAGCTCGAAGAACGCTTGCTCCCCCAACGCCTCTACACCAGGTCGGAGCGCGCGTGTCGACGCGCCCACCGCCCCGCCACCGCGGTGCACGAGCACGGCCCGCACCCGCGCCCGTCGACCCAACGCGTCGGCCAGCTTCGCCATCGAGTCCCCCATCGAGGGTCGTGGCGTGCGGGTGAACTTGGCCTCGACGAGGGCCGTGTCACGCCCGAGTGGAAACACGAAGTCGACTTCGAGACCGTCTCGGTCCCGAAAAAAGTAGAGCTCTCTACGGCAAGACGTGGCTGGCTCGCGGCAACAGATGTTTGAGGAGGTGCGTCTTGCCCGTGCGTCGCGCGCCGGTCAGGACGACCGCCGGGAAGCTCTTCAAAGCCCTTTCGACCTCGAGCCCGAGGCGTCGCGGCACGTATCGCACCTGGCAAATCTAAACTGCTAGTTTAGTATTGTCGAAGCTTCGACAGCCAAGCCCTGGACGTGCCCAAGGTGCGACCTTGTGCGCAGCCCGTGCCATGGCTGATTGCCCGCATCCAAACGCGCCGATCCGCGGGCTACACTACCGGCATGCGACGCGTCGCTTGCTCGCTGTGGTGCGCGCTCTTCGCTCTCGGCTGCGCCGAGGGCAGCGACGGGATCGATCCCGACGGCGGGTTCGGCGGTGACGGCGGCGCCGCCCCGAGCGGGGCGAGCTCGGGCAGCGCCACGTCGAGCGCATCGACGAGCGGCTCCTCGGCGTCGAGCAGCGCCACCGCCAGCTCGAGCTCGGGCGGCACATGCAACTACGACTCGCCCAACACGTGTCAGGCCGCGACGATCAGGGCCGAGATCTCGGGCGACGCCGGCACGCCGATGCAGGTCCAGCACGGCAACACCTCCGAGTGGCTCGCCATCCGCGTCGTCGAGACACAGTACGATCCGATCGAGGGCGACGAGGAGCCGTTCAGCTACAAGGTCACGCTCCAATCACCAGCGGGGATGGACTTCGACGTCTTCGTCCAGCTCGGGCCCAACGACGGCGGGGCGGTCTGCAACGCCGCCACCGCACAAGGCATGGGCTCGGGGGGCATCGAGACGATCTCGGGCAGCTGGAGCGACAACATCTCGTTCGGCGACGACCAGGATGACCACCGCTGGCTCAGCATCGAGGTGCGGTACGTCTCGGGGACGGCATGCGGGGCCGACGCCGAGTGGACGCTGACGGTCACCCGGGTCTGAGCAACGGCCCCGCGCTCGCGGCGGGCGCAAGCTCTTGGAGCAGCCGGTTGCGCGCAAGCTGCTGCGCGATTTCTCCAGAGCGAGCAGCCGGTTGCTCCACGAGGGCCGGTCGCACCCTGTGGGTCGGTTGGTACGGGTCGTGCGGTAGGGAGGGGCGCACGCTGCGGCTTCGCGCGATTTCTCCCGGCTTTCGTCGGGATGCCCCGCTCGGGGCCCGGGTCTTGGCCGGCCCGGGTTTCTGATAGAGTTGGGCTCGTCTGATGTCCCGCGAAGAACCGGCCCGAACGATCCAGGTCACCAAGTCTTCGATGGACTCGGAGCGCCCAAGGCCAGACGGCATCCCCCCCGG
>CALKVR010000135.1 GCA_938004815.1 uncultured Polyangiaceae bacterium
CCGCCGTCTTTCGCGGCCCGCACACCGACGCGGCGGCGGGGAGCGCGAGCGGCGTCAGGGTCGCGGTGGACGCGGCGATGCGCATCACCGCCCGCCACCGCAGCACCCTCGCCGGGCCCGCCTTCATGCTCGCGCCCTACGCGCTCGGGCGCTTCGCGCCGCACGCGATCGCGCGCCGCCTCGTCGCCGTCCTCGCGCCCGTCCTCGTCGACATGCCCCTTCGGCGCGGGTTCGTCATGACCAACGTCGGCAAGATCGACGACGGGCTCACCGCCTTCGGCGACGACCTCGAGGCCGTCCGCATCATCGGCCCCAACGTGGAGCGCTTTCCCGTCCCGGTCGTCGTGGCGTACGGCTACCGCGGCGCGCTCCACTTGCATCTGTTCGCTTGCCCCGGGATGGGCGCGGCGGCGCTCGACGAGATCGAGGGAGAGATCCGCGCCGCCCTCGAGGTCGGGTAGCGCGAGACGTGTTCGCGCGTCCCGTCGCGCGGTATCCTGAGGGGCGCTCATGCTGCGAACCGAGGCGGACGTCGTCATCGTCGGTGCCGGCCCGTCCGGGGCCACGCTGGCGACGCTGCTGAAGAAGCATCGCCCGGCGACGTCGGTCCTCGTCCTGGAAAAAGAGCGGTTTCCGCGGCACAAGATCGGCGAGTCGCTGCTCGTCGACGTCAACCGCATCCTCGTCGACATGGGCGTGTTCGAGGCGGTCGAGGCGGCGGGCTTCTCGCGGAAGTACGGCGCGACGTTCATCTGGGGCGACGGCCGCGACCCGTTCCACTTCTTGTGGAAGGACGGTGCGCGCATCGTGCGCCAGCCCCGGGGCTATCAGCTCGACTACACCTGGCACGTCGATCGCTCCGCGTACGACGGCATCCTCGTCGGGCGCGCGCGAGAGATGGGCGCCGAGGTGCTCGAGGGGTACGCGGCCAGCGGGGTGCTCGTCGATGGTGAACGCGTGACGGGCGTCACCGTGGTCACGCCCGAGGGCGAGGAGCGCGAGGTGCGCGCTCGCATCGTCGTCGACTGTGCCAACGCCCACGGGCCGGTGCACCGCCGGCTCTCGGGCAAGCGGCTCGACGAGAACCTCCGCAACGTCGCGCTCTACGGCTACCTGCGCGGCGTGCGCTCACACCCGGATCTCAACGGGGTCGAAGAGAAGCGCACCCTCATCCTGACGCACCCCGAGGGCTGGGTCTGGGTCATCCCGCTCCGCGACGGCATCACGTCGGTCGGCTTCGTCACCACGGTCGAGAGCTTTCGGAAGCGCGAGCCCCTCGATCCGGTGGAGCGCTACCGAGAGATCCTCGCGAGCCTCCGCGAGCACGACGTCCTCTTCGCGGGCAGCGAGCTCGTCGACTACCACGGCGACGGCCGCCTCGTGCGCGCCATCCAGGAGTACAGCTACCAGTGCGAGCGCATCGGCGGCCCGGGGTGGGTCACCTGCGGGAACGCCGCCGGTTTCGTCGATGCGATCTTGAGCATCGGCGTGTACGTCGCGCAGACCCACGCTCAGTTCCTCGCGTGCGCGCTGCGCAGCGTGCTCGACGGCGACGTCGAGGAGAGCGTGGCGATCGACTGCTACGCGACGACCGTCTCCGAGAACCTCGCCGCGTTCCGCGCGGTCGCCCACATGTTCTACGCGTTCAACACCTCGATGAGCGACTGGTGGCGCGCGTGCTCGGCGCAGCTCAGGCAGAGCACCCTGGTGCCGAGCGCGGGCGACAAGGGCGCGTTCATCGCCTTCTTCACCGGGCTCTCGGCGCGCAGCGCGATCTACGAAGAGGCGGTGAACGCGTTCGGCGGCAGCTTCTTGCTCGACGTGAGCGCGCAGCTGTTCGGCGACTCGAGCGCGGACCACGACGTGTTCGGAGACGAGCTCGCGGCCGAGGCGGCGGGGGCGCGCGCCCTCATCAAGCGCGACCCGGTCCTCTCCTCGGTCGCCGAGGTCCGCACCAGGCCGTTCGTGTTGCCCGACGTGGGGCAGGGGAGGCTCTGCCCGGTCACGCGCATGGACATCACGACGCGCGCCGGCGGGCCCGATCTGTCGCGGCGCCTCTATCTGCCCATCGAGCTCGCGGCAGTGCCCGCGCTCCTCGACGGGACGCGCCGCCTCTCCGACGTGGCGCGCGCGCTGGGGGGCGACCCCACGACGCGGGCCGACGTGATGAAGCTCGCGTATCGCCTCGCGTGCATGGGCGCCGTCGAGGAGACGGGGCGGCCGCCGTGAGCGACCCGCTCGCCGCGCAGATCGGCTCGGATCGGCTGGTGCCGCCGTCGGCGCGCCCGCCCGACGCGCTCGAGGACGTGTGCCGCCGGCACCTGGGCACGCCCCGCGCGTGGGTTCGCCCACGCGACGGCGTCGAGGTCGCGGCGGTGATCGCGCTCGCGCGCGCGGAGCGGGTCCCGGTCGTGCCGGTGGGCCTTCGCACCGCCTACTGGTCGCCCTTGTCGTTCGAGGGCGCGATCGTGATCGAGGTTCAGGACCTCGACGGTATCGACGCCCCCGACCTCGCGAACCGCGTGCTCTGGTGCGGCGCGGGCGCGAGCGTGCGCTCCGTCGACGACGCCTTGCGCAGAGCGGGCCTGGCGCTCCCGGCCCACCCCGACGCCTCTGGCGACACGTCGATCGGCTCGATGGTGGCGACGGGCTTCACGTCGGGGGTCGGCATGGGCATGGCCGACGCCGACGACGTCGTCGCGGGGCTCGAGGTGGTCTTGGGCACGGGCGCCCGCGTGATCACCGGCGCGGCCGCGAGCCTCGGCGCGGCGCCCTTCGTGCGGGGCGGCTTGCCCGACCCGACCGGGCTCCTGCTCGCCTCGGAGGGGGCGCTGGGGCTCATCACGCGGGTCGCGGTGCGCCCACGGTCACGCGCGCACCGGAGCCAGCTCTCGACCCGACTGCCACCGGGCAAGCCTGGCCTCCTCGCCGCGCTCGCGCTCGCGGAGTCGCTCCGCATCCCCGGCCTCTACGAGACGTTCCGCGCGATCGACCCAGGCGAGCCCGGCGCGTCGCGCCCGATCGATGTCGATATCGTCGTGCAGAGCCCGCTCTCGGCCGCCGAGCTCGATGCGCGCGCCCGGTTCGCGGCCGCTCGCCTCGCGGAGCGCGCGATCGCGCCCATCGACCGGATCGACGAGGCGCCAGCCGAGCACGTCCTGCGCCGTTTCTCGGGGGAGCCCGGCGACGCGTGGTCGCGCACGCGCCGCGCGCGCTTCGCGCCCGTCGACGTCAACGTCGGCTACGATTTCGCGGCGCGCGTGGTCGACGCGAGCGACGCCGTCCTGGACGAGGCGCGCCGCCTCTCTGCCGTCAACCTGCGCCGCGCGCTCTACTTCGCGCCCGACTTCGTCAACGTCGGCTTGCACCTCTCGATCGATCTCGCGCGTACGACCGACGCCGACGCGCGCGCCCTCATCGCGCGCGGGGCCGCTGCGATCAGCGAGGTCCCGGTCGTCCCCTACCGCTGGGGTCGAACGTGGGGCGAAGCGCTCGGCGGCCGCGTGGACCCTGGCTACCGCGCGCTGATGCTCGAGCTGAAGCGTGCCTTCGATCCCGATGGCATCCTTCAGCCGGGCGTGTCGATCTTCGGCGCGGCGGCGCCCTCGTGAGCTCGCTCCTGCCGCTGCTCGCGCGCGCGGGCGCGCCGCCGCCCGAGCTCACCGTCTTCGACGAGCACGCGCGCGACCCCGACGACGTCGAGACCTCGGTGCAGGTCGACGCGCGCGTCCATCCTTGGCGCCTCACCCACTATTACGACGCGCGCGGTCGGTCCGAGGCGGTGGCGCGCGTGGTCGGCGATCGCCTGCGCGGCCTGGCGGCCGCGCTGAGCACCCCGATCCCGAGCGCCCTGGATCGCGTGATCGACGCGTGCGATCCGGCGATCCGTCAGATCGCGATCGGGATCGACGTGCGGGCGCGAACTGAGGAAACGCGGCTCAAGCACTACATGGTGCTCTCGGGCGACGGCCGCCCCGTCGCCGAGCGCGCGTGCGCCGCGCTCGGGGTCGAGCCTCCTCCAGGCGCCGCGCTCGATCGGACCCACATCGTCGGCGTCGATCTCACGCGCGACGGCCTTCACGACGTGAAGCTCTACTTCGCGATCGAGCCGAGCGAGGTCGCGCGCACGCTCCGCGACCCAGGCCCTTGGCAGCCGCTCTTGCGGGCGTGTCGCGCGGTGGTGTTCCAGCACAGCCTCCTCGTGGCCGACAAGCGCAGCATGCACTTTCAGGCCGGCGCCCCGGCCGCGCTGAGCGGGGAGCTCGACCGGCTCCGCGACAGTGCGCCGGCGACCGTCGATCTGCTCGCCCACTTGCGCGCGATCGGCCCCTCGCTCGAGCCCTGGATCGTGTCGTTCCCTTACCGTGACGGCCGGCTCGAGCGCGGGCGCTTCAACGTCTACCTGCAGAGAAGCCGGCGCCCGACCACGTGACGACCACGGGCTCGTCGGGTGAGCGCGGCAGATCGACGTCGAACGCGACCAGCTTGCCGTCGACGAACGTGACGATGCGCGCTTTGCCGGACGCTTGGCCGGGGGGGACGGCGCGCGGCCGGCTGAGGACGAGGTCGATCTCGGGCGCGCCGCCCGGCGCTGCGACGAGCGAAGCGAGCCCGAGACGAGCACCTATCGCCTCGGCGGGCTGAGCTTCACGCTCGGCCGCGGTGGCGGGCTTGCCCGGCGCGGGCGCGGCCGCGGGCGTCGGCGCGCCGCGCTCGATCGAGATGCCGGGGGCGTTTCGATCGCCGGCGGGCCAGCTCACGAAGAACACCTGCCCGGGAGGCGGCGGCGTGAGCTCGGCGGCGGTGCGGACGAGCGCTGCTCGTTCGCTCTCGGGCACGCTCGCCGTCTCCTGAGCGGTGAGAGCGAGCGCGTAGGCCGCTCGCTCGGCCAGGGTCGCGACGTCGGATTGGCCGTTGCGGCCGCCGGTGCGGGACACGCGCCCGAGCTGGCGGAGGGCGAGATCGACCCGACCCGCTCCCGCGTTCGCGAGGGCGAGCCGGAGCTCGGAGGCGCCGTCCTCGGGGACGAGCTCGAGGAGCGACGTGTAGGCGGCGGCCGCGTCTTCGAACCACCCCTCGTTGCGGAGACGGTCGCCGAGGAGCGCGAGCGACCAAGGATCGTTGGTAGCGCGCTCGGCGATCTCGCCGAACGTCCGGCGCGCTTCGGCCTCGAGCCCGGCCGCGCGTAGCGCGGTCGCCGCATCGGCCAGCAGTGGCGCCTCGGCGAGGGGGTCGACCCGCAGGCGCCGGACCTCGTCGGCGAGGGCCTCTTTCTCGCCGGTGGCGGCGAGCAGGGCGAGCAGGCGCTCGCGGAGAAGCGGGCTGTGGGGGGCGAACGGGAGGAAGGCGCGCACCACCGCGAGGCGCTCGCCGTCGTTCGTGGCTTTGGCGTAGCGCTCGTCGAACTTGGCGCGCGGGAGGATCTCGCGGGCGAGGAGAGCGCGGCGCACCTGCGCCATCTCGGCGACGCTCGCTCGGCGCAGCGCCTCTTTGCGGAGGAACGCGGCCGCTTCGAGATCGCCTTCGCGCTCGATGCCATCGGCGATCTGGAGCACGGCGACGCTCGACTGCCTCTCGATCGTGAGCTCGAGCAGGGTGCGCTTCGCGGTCCAGGTCGAGAGCTCGCACGTCGCGCGCGCCTCGATGTAGGTCGGGAGCGGGCCGGCGGTGCGCAGGCGTTCGACCCACACCCCGCGGCGCAGGGCGACGGGCAGCGTAGAGGTGGGCGAGCATTTCTTTCCGCGGAGCGAGGGCGGGGGTGGCCACACGACGCCGTGGCGGACCTTCACGGTGAGGGCCTCGCCCGCGCGCGGGTAGGCGAGGCTCTCGACCACGGTGCTGACGCAGCGAGCGAGCGGCTCGTCACCTGCGCCGGTGACGGTGACGCCTTTGGCCTGCCCGTCTCCGTCGACCTCGAGCGCGATCTCGATCGCACCGGGCAGATCGGGCCTGAGCGCCGCGCGCGCGTCGCGACACGCTCGCAGCTGACCCATCGCGCCCTCGATCGTGGCCGCAGCGGCGGCGGCGAGCGCGTTCTCGAAGGAACCCTCGGGGATCGACGGCATCTCGTCGGTCGCGAGCGCGCCCGTCGGCGGGGCGCCGAGCCCGATCGCGGCCGTCATCCCGGCGTCGCCGCGGAGCGCGAGGTCGAGCACGCGCTGGTGGATCGCGGTCGGCACGTAGTCGGCGCCGCCGCCCGTCGTCCACGCCGTCCACGGGGTGAGGAGGCCGGCCTCGAGCGCGGCGTCGGTCACGGCCTCGCGGCCGCGTCCGGCGAGCGCCATCGACGCGGCGCGCGCGTCGGCCCAGCGGCGCTGGACGTCGGCGACGCTCGCGGTCTGGCGCAGGGTGAGGGGGACGATGTCGCCGCGCTTCTCGGTGCCGGACCGGTAGACGAGCGTGAGGTCCTTGGGCGGATCGCCGCTGAGCTTGCCGACGACGGTGACGGTGCTGCCCTGGGTCGCGGCCACGTCACCGCGCGGGTACGCGCGGATGACGCGCGGCCCGAGATCGATCTCGACCCCGGTGACGGTGGGGACGAGCGCGCGCTCGAGCAGCGTCACCGCCGCTTCGGCCGCCGTCTCGCTGTCGCCGACCTCGAGCACCGGCCCCGACCCGTGCACGAGCGCGCCCATGGCGCCGCGGTTGGAGCTCGGGCCGACGAGGATCGCGCCGAGGCGAGGCACGCCGCGCTCGCGCCGGGCGAGGCGGGCGCGGATGGCCTCGGCCGTCCGATCACCTACCGACGGCCAACCGTCGCCCACGTACACCACCATCGCGGACGGCGCGTCGGCGGGCAGCTCGTCGGCGCCGGCCTCGATCGCGCGGCCGAGATCGGTCGCACCGCCGAGGGTGACGTCGCCGAGCGCGGCGAGGATTTCGGCCTTGCGCGCGGCGTCGACGGGGCCGACGTCCTTCGGACCGACGGCGTGCACGGTCGTGTCGGAGGCGACGACGACGGCGCGGTCCTTGGGCCCGAGCCCGCGCACGAGCGACTCGACGAACGCGCGGCTGGCGGCGAAGAGCGCGGGGTCCATGCTCGCGGAGGCGTCGACCACGATCGCGAGGGTGACCCCGGCCTCGCTGCCCTCGAGTCGCGGCGCCTCGGTCCGGACGAGGACGGTCGCGTCATCGTCCTCGTTCGCCCCGAGCGCCACGTAGGCGCGCGCCTTCGGGAGCGCCTCGGGGATCTCGGCGTCGACCACGAAGTCGGCGGAGGGCGAGAAGTCGCTCTTGCGGAGCTCGACGACCGCGCCGCGGCTGCGGGCGCCCATGCCCGCCGCGACGCGGGGCCCGCGTCGACGCGGATCGAGAGCTCGCCGATCGGGGTCGCCTCGCGCTCGCCCGCGAGCGGGTAACGATACTGCACGACGTGAGACTTGGGCTTGGCGAGCACGGGCAGCCACTCGGTGTACGTCACCTCGACGGTGACGGTGAGCCCGGGGACGATGTTCGGGATCGAGCCGCGAGCCCAACCCTCGCCCGCCCACTCGAGGACGTCGCCGTTCGCGCCGCCGTCGAGCTGGCCGCGCTCTTCGCCCCGGCGCGCGAGGGCGACGCGCCCGGTCTGGCGGTTGTCGCCGCGCACGACCGCGAACCCCGAGACGATCGCAGTGGGGGGGAGGGCCATCCGGAAGTCGCCGGTGACGGCGGCCTGCCCCGCGTTGAAGAACGTGGTCGCGAGGCGCGTCTCGGCCAGCTCGCCGCGGATCACCGCGTCGACCTCGTGCTTGCGCACCGTGAGCGGCGAGCCGGCGTCGCCCGCGCGGGATCGCCCCCAGAGCTCTCCGACGGCGCGGCGCGGGGCGCCGCTCGCTCCCCAGGGCGCGGCGAGCCCGCCCGTCCAGTCGTCGTAGCCGCGCTCGGGCGCGACCTGGGCCTTGCCCCCGTCGAACGAGACGGTCTCACCGACCTTGACCGCGGTCTCGGCGTCGCCGGCGAGCGCGACGATCTCGCCCGTGGCGACGTAGACCTTGGTGGCGGCGCGGCGCTCGACCCCCGCCGCGCCCCCGACCATCCGCACCTTGGCCCCGGAGCCGAGGTCGATGGTGGTCGGCGCCGCCGCGCCTTGCACGAAGACGCGCCCCTTGGAAATGACGATACCGTCGCTCTTGATCGCGAGCTTGGTGTCGCCGTCCAGCACGATGGCGGCGCCGGAGTCGAGGCGCAGCCGGGCGCGGCCGTCGGCGTCGGTCTCGACCTCGTCGCCCTCGGCCAGGCGCCGCAGCTCGCGGACGGTCTCGCCGCGGGTGGTGACGCCGGCGTGGACGGGCGACAGATCGGCGACGGTCGCGACGAGCTCGGCCTCGATGGGCTTGGGCGCGGCCGGCTGGACGAAGATCGCGACGACGCCGAGCGCGAGGAACGCGACGACCATCGCGATGAGCAGCGTCGGGCGCTTGCCCTGGCCCACGTAGACGTCGGCGTGCGGAGCGCGGGGGCTCGGCGCGCTCGCTCCGTCGGCTCGGGGCTCGGCTGCGAGCGGGTCGGCGGTGGGCGCGCTCACCCACTCGGCCGTGTCGCGCGTGGGGGTGCGGGTGACGACGAGACGCG
The DNA here is from genome assembly GCA_938004815.1 of uncultured Polyangiaceae bacterium. Classification (GTDB taxonomy): domain Bacteria; phylum Myxococcota_A; class Polyangia; order Polyangiales; family Polyangiaceae; genus Xiheicaenibacterium. The sequence goes on from CALKVR010000135.1 coordinate 8,554, forward strand.
CGCCGCTCATTTCGCTGCCCCCTTGTCGGTCGCGACCGCTTCGACCTTGCCGCCCTCGACGCGGAACGCGTAGACCGCGCCGCCTCCCTTCGTGAATCCGACCTCGATGCGTTCGATCGTCTCGGCGTCTTTGCCCTCGCCACGGACGACGGTGAGGGTCGCCTTTTGTCCGAGGCGCGCGGTGCGCTCGAGCTCGGTGGGCTCGATCCGGATCTCGAGGCGGTGGGCCCGATCGGGGATCAGCGCCTGCGCGATCCCGAGCGTCGCGTCGCCCTCGGCCGCGGGCATCAGGCTGCCGAGCCCGTCGTGCCAGAGCGTCGGGTGGAGCTCGGGGTGGGCCCACGTCAAGAGGACGCGGACCTGACCCTCGCGCTTGTCGAGGCCCGACGAGCCGAGCACGCGATCGAGCCGAGCGGCGAGCGCCTTGACCTCGTCGGCCTTGCCCGCCGCCTTGGCCTCGAGGCGCCCCCAAGCGAGGAACGCGGCTGCGTAGGCGCGGGCCGTCGCGTGCGGGCCCTGCGCCGCGTCGGGCGCGCCGGCCTGGCCGCCCTTCTCGGTCCAGCGCACCGCCTCCTCGAGCTTGCCGAGCCCGTTCGCCGCCGCGGCGAGGAGGATCGGCACGGTCGGATCGTCGGGGACGAGGCGCGCCAGGGTCTCGTACTGCCGCGTCGCCTCCTGGTAGTAGCCGTGCGCGCGGTAGAGATCGCCCAGGCGGCGGCGCGCGACCGGATCGTCGGGCGAGAACTCGACGAGCTCGCCGAACGTGCGCTTCGCCTCGCGCTCGTCGATCGCCTTTTGCGCGGCGTCGGTGCCGCGGGCCGCGAGGCGCAGGTAGAGCTCGCCGACCGCGGTTCGGACGCTCGCGTCGGCGTCGGGGCGCGCGCGCAGCGCGCGGGCAGACTCGCGCGCCGCCGCGTCGTCGCCGGTGTCCTCGATCGCGTCGAGGAGCCGGAGCGCGAGCGCGACGTCGCTCGGGTAGCGCGAGGCCAGCGCCCGAAGGCGGACCACCAAATCGTCGGGGTCCTTCGCCTCTTTTATCGTCTTCTCGAGGGTCGGCGAGTCGACGAGGGTGAGGCCGAGGGCCTGGTTGAGCTCGCGGACCTGGGCCGGCGTCGTCACCCGCGCGAGGATGCCGCGGTAGACGATGTCACCGGCGCCGAGGTCCTTGGCCAAGAGCCGGTAGAACGCGACCTTTTGCGCGATCGACGGGATGACGTCGAGCCCGAGGAGGAGGAGCGCGCGGCGCTCGCGCACGGTCGGGGCCTCGCAGAGCGCGAGCGCGGAGCGGTAGGTGCGGAGCACCGCGATCGGCGCGCCTCCGGTGGCGGCCAAGCGCTCGCGCCAGAGCGCGCGGCGCTCGTCGAACGGCAGGTCTGCGCCCGGGCCACAGGGCCGAAGCAGGCGGCCGGGATCGTCGATCGTGATCGTGATCTTGCCGCCCGCGAAGCGGCTGCGACCCTCCAGGTCGACGAACCCGTGGCCGGCGTCGAGCCCGCCCACGTCGCCGTCATAGAAAGCGCCGCTCTTATCGCCGCGGTCCTTCCCCGTCGCCGCGATCCCCTCTCCATCCTGGGGGAGCGTCTCGTCGATCGTCTTGGGACTGCTCGTCGACTTCGCTTTTTCTTGAAGGTTGACCTCGGACGTCGCGCCTCCAGGCCCACCCAGCTTGCGACCGCCCCCGCCGGAGCCACCGACGAGACCGATCGCAGGATCGCTCGGCGGCGCAGAGGTGGGCGTGGCCATCGGCTTGGCAGCGTCGGGCGTCTTCGCGTTGCCGGGCTCGTTCTTCGCCTCGGGCTCGGCTGGCGCGTCGATCGCCGCAGGGCGCGGGGCCGGCGAGGACGGCTCGGGGGCCTGGTCCGCCTTGCCGTCGCGGGCCTCTTCTCGCGGCGCTTGCGCGGGCGGCGCCGTGGCCGCTTCGGCAGTCGCGGCTGCTGCGGCGCGGCTCGGTGCGCCCATGCTGCCCTCTTCGCCCTTCGCGCGCGTGCCGGTGCCGCCTTCTTTGTTGTCGGCGATGGCGTCTTCTTCGGCCGCTTTGTCGGCGCCGAAGATCTTGGAGAGTATCCCGTCGTCGCCCTGCTTCTTCTTCTCCCGCTCGCTCTGCTCGCGCGCCTCGGCCAGCTTGGCCTCGCGCTTGAGCGAGTCTTCCGCGGCGCGGCGGCTCGAGCGCTTGCGGGACTCGGCCCGGGCCTGGGCGCGCTGGTCCGAGGTCATCTCGCGCGACGTGGGGACGTAGATCGAGGTGACCGGCGTGATGACCCCCTGGCGTACACCCAGGTCGACGAGCGCCGCGAAGCCGGCGCCCTCGTCGAGCATCTCGTCGAGGCGACCCATGGCCCACCGGCGGCGCAGATCGCCGCTGTCGTCGATCTCGCTCACGGTGAGGGCGAGCGACTTGGCGCCCTGGGGCGTCGAGAGGCGAGCCTCTTTCGGCGACTCACCGGTGATGCGGCCAACGACTAGCGTCGTCTCGCCCTCCATGATGGCGGCGAGATCGCGCGGGTAGGTGCGCTCGACGTTGGGGCCGAGATCGAGCGACGCGCCGAGGAGCGTCCCGCGCTCGGCCAGCTCGAGCACGCGCAGCGCCGACCGAGCCGCGCCGCGATCGTCGCCGATGCGCGCCGCGTAGCTACCGGCGGAGAGGCCCGCGAGCAGGGCCATGTTGGCGCCGTCACCGGTGCCGAGGGCGAAGAGGCGCGTCGGGCGCGCGATCTTCTTGAGCCGCTCGCGGATCGTGGCGAGCTCGCTCTCGCCGACCGTCGGCGCGCCGTCGCCGATGTAGACGACGGCGCCAGCTCGCTTGTCGCCCAGCTTGGAGGCGGCCTCGGCGAGGATCGTCCCCAGATCGGTCGCGCCGCCGGGTACCACGCGCGCGAGCTTGGCGAGCACCTCGCCGCGGAGCGTCTCGTCGACGGGGCCGAGGTCTTTGCGGGCCGCCACCACCGGCTCGAGTCGGTCGTCGCCGGTGAGCACGAGGGCGCGGTCCTTGGGCCCGAGGTGGGTGAGGAGGGCGCGCGCGGCGGAGCGCGCGAGGCGGAGCATGCCCTTGTCGGTCGCGGCCGACGTGTCGACGACGATGATCAGATCGAGGCCTTCTTCGCGCGCGGGGACGTCCTTGGCGCGCACCGGAACGAGGAGGTAGTCGGCCTCGCCCGAGCCGGAGCGCCGCGCGTCGGCTTGCTCGGCCGGGCCGAGCGCGACGACGTCGGGCCGGTGCTTGGCGCGCGACGCGGTCACGGTGTCGACGCCGTCGTCGTAGAGCTCGATCGCGAGATCCGCGCGCGGCACGAAGTCGTGGTCCTCGACGAGCAAGAAGTCGCCCGCGCGCGCGGCGCCCATGCCCGACCGCACCGTCTTGGCGCCGGCCTTCGTGAGATCGATCGAGATCGAGAGATCTTCTACTTGAGGCGCCGACTTCGCCGAGCCCTCGGCCGCCATCGGGTAGACATAGAGGCGCCGCTCGCCCTTCTCGCCCGAGCGCGACAGCCACTCGGAGTAGCGGACGACGACGCGCCGTGTGGCGCCTGGACCGATCGGGTAAAGGCGGGCTTCGTAGACCCCGGGCTCGCGCCACTGGAGCAGCGCGGGGTCTTCGGTCGAGCCCTGGTACACGTGCGACTCGTACTGAGCCTGCGCCTGGGCCTTTTCTTTCACGTAGCCAAACGCGACGCCGCCATCGCGATCGACGCCGAACCGCTCGAGCAGCGCGCCGTCGGGGACGCGCAGGCGGTACACACCCTCTACGGTGGCAGAGAGCGGGTTGAAGAAGGTCTGATCCACTTCGGTGATCGCGAGATCGCCCTCGATCGTCACGCGGACGTCGAGCCGCTGGATCGCGAGCGCGGCGTGGGGGGTACCGCTCGCGCCGGGCGTGCGCGCGCCGACGGTGCCGACACCGAATGGCGCCGGCTCGCTCGCGGGATCCGTCGTCGCGAGGCCGCCCGTCCAGTCCTCCCAAGCGACGGCGGGGCGCACCTCGGCCTTCTCGCCGCGCGCTTCGAGCAGCTCGCCTGCGCGCGCGGCCGTCGAGCCGGCGCGCACCTCGCCCTCGAGCACGTACGTCGACGTGCCTTGCGACGAAGCGTCGACGCTCGCGCGCACCGCCGAGAGGACGAGCGCGCCTTGCGCCGTCGTCAGCGTCTCGGTGACGCCGGGTGGCGTCTCCGCGAACGCGCGACCCTCGACGAGGCGCAGCCCCCCGGCCTCGACCGAGAGCTTCGCCGGGCCCCTCACGAGGAGGGTCGCGCCGCCGTCGCGCCGGAGCCACGCCAGCCCGCCGTCCGCGATCGCGATCTCCGCTCCTTCGCCCAGCCGTTCACGGGCGTACGGCGCGCGGGCCGTTTCACCGGCGTGGGTGACGGTCACCCCGCGCCGGACGGCGCGCAGCTCGGTCGTCGTGTGAGCCTTGCTCGGCAGCTTCTTGGGCGGTTCGGATCGACAGCCTCCGACCAGGATGGTGGCGAGCAGCAGGACGACGGCGAGCGCCGACCAACCAGGGCGAACTGCGCGACGCAAGAGGGCCACGGCCATTCTCGTTGCTCCCGTGTAGCGATGTGTGACCGGTTGAGACGTCCGCCCCCGGCGGAAGTTCTCGCGGGTGCACACCGCGTCCGAAGCATCGCAGCGGCCCCGGGCCGGCCGCAAGGCCTGTGGCCACGTGCTACAAACTGCGGCGCTGCTTGAGCTTTTGCCAGCAGGCGGGGCACCGCCAGGCGTAGGCGTGGCCGCCGTGGCCGTCGGGCGTCCGGGAGAGACGCCACCCGTACTTCACGCTGAGCAGCGACGACTCTTCGTGCGAGAGCGCTGGCGACACGGCCGCGCATCCGACGCACGGATGCCGGGACGACTCGAAATCGAGATCGCCTTGGTCGAGCTCATCGATGGCAGCAAAGACCGACGACTTCGGCATGACAGCCGATTTCGGGCAAGCGAGAACCGTGCCGGCGCTTTTCCTCGCGCGCCACGACGGATCCGGAGCCGCGACGCTTCGCCTTTGCACGCCACGTTTTCAGATCTGAAAACGCTCCGATCGAACGAACGGCCGACCCGAGCGATCTCCGCCAGGTACCGCTGCGTCAGGGCGTCGGCTTGGCGGGCTCGGGTGCCGGAGCGGGCGCCGGTGCCGGAGCGGGCGCCGGTGCCGGAGCGGGCGCCGGCGGCTTCTTGGTCGTCGAGTGGAGGATGTTGAACTCGACGCGCCGGTTCTTCTGCTTGCCGGCGTTGGTGTCGTTCTCGCTGATCGGCTTTTCTTGGCCGTAGCCCACGGCCCTCAAGCGGGCCTCGCCGATGCCCTTGCCGACCATGTACTTGCGGACGGCGTCGGCGCGCTTCTGGCTGAGCTCCTTGTTGAACTTGGGGTCCCCCTGGTTGTCGGTGTGGCCCGCCACTTCGACGAGGAAGATCTGCGGGTTCGCCTTCAGCGCGCCGACGACCGCGTCGAGGACCGAGAAGCTCTGCTGGCCCTTGATCTTGTCGCTGCCGGTCTCGAACTCGACGCGCTGGAGGATCTTGATCTCCTCGGCCTGCACGTCGACGAGCGCCACGCCGCGGTCGGGGCAGCCGTCCTCGTCTTCGAAGCCGTTGAAGTTCTCGGGCCTCTGCGGGCACTTGTCGGTGCTGTCGGGGATGCCGTCCTTGTCGGCGTCGGGCACCTGGTCCGGGCAGCCGTCCTCGTCCTGGAACCCGTTCATGATCTCGGGCTCTTCGCCGCACTCGTCCGACACGTCGGGCACGCCGTCGTTGTCGTTGTCGGGGTCGGGGCAGCCGTCGGTGTCCTCGAAACCGTCGGTGTCCTCGGCCGCGTTGGGGCACGTGTCCTTCGGGTCGGGC
>CALKVR010000136.1 GCA_938004815.1 uncultured Polyangiaceae bacterium
GCGTTCGCGCAGCGCCTGGCCGTCGACACCGCCGCCGTCTACCGCGCCGCGTTCGCGGCGCTGGTCGCCCGCTACGCCCGGAAGCGCGACGTGCTCTTGGGCCACCGGCTGACGAGCGAGCACGCCGGCGCGATCGAGACCCCGGTCGTCATCGCCACCCACCTCGATCCCGAGCTCACGGGCGAGGCGCTCGTACGACGGGTCGCGGCGTCGCTCCGCGAAGCCCGTGAGTCGGCGGCGATCCCGTTCGAGCACGTGCTCGACGCGCTCGGCCCGCCGCGCGACACGAGCAGGTCGCCGATCTTCCAGATCGACGTCGGCGTTCGCGCGCGCCCGGCCTTGCCGCTGCGCTACACCCACGTGGACCTCCTGCCGAGCGGCACCGCGTCCGACCTCTCCGTCAGCGTCGTGCTAGGCGCGGACCCGCACATCGTCGTCACCGAGGCATCGGACCTCTTCTCGGACGATGGTCGCGCCCCGCGCCTGGCGGGCCATCTCCGTTGTCTGCTCGAAGGCATCAGCCGCACGCCCGAGCGCAGGGTCGCCGAGCTCTCGATGGTGACGGCAGAAGAGCGCGAAGCGCTCGTCTTCGGGGCCAACCCCACGCGCTCGTTCCGCTCCGACGACACCATCGCCGCGCGCATCGAGCGCGCCGCGCGCCGTCGCCCCGACGCCGTCGCCGTTACGGGCGATGGCCCCGCGATCACCTACGGCGAGCTCGAGGCCCGCGCGAACCGCCTCGCGCGAAAGCTGCGGGCGCTCGGGGTCGGGCGGGACGAGCGCGTCGCCATCTCGATGGATCGAACCCCGCGCCTGATCGTCGCGCTGTACGCGATCTTGAAGGCGGGCGGCGCCTACGTGCCCATCGAGCCGACGCAGCCGCGTGACCGGCTCGAGTACGTGCTCTCGGACGCGGCCCCGAAGGTGATCCTGATCGAGGGCGATCAGCTCGATGGGCTCTCGGCCTCCGGCGCGACGGTCTTGCGGCTCGACGCGATCGAGGCCGAGCTCCAAGCCCTCTCCGATGCCCCGCTCGAGCCGCCGGCGTGCCCGCCCAGCGAGTCTCCCGCTGATGCGCTCGCGTACATCATCTACACATCCGGCTCCACGGGCCGACCGAAGGGTTGTCTGGTCGACCACCGTCACGTCGTGCGCCTCCTCGACGCGACGCACGCGTGGTTCGGCTTCGACGAATGCGACGTGTGGACGATGTTCCACTCCGTCGCGTTCGACTTCTCGGTATGGGAGATCTGGGGCGCGCTCGTCTACGGTGGGCGCCTCGTCGTGGTGCCGTACCTGGCGGCGCGCTCTCCGCAAGACTTTCGCGCGCTGGCGGCGGCCGAGGGCGTGACCGTCCTCAACCAGACCCCGTCGGCGTTCCGCCAGTTCATCGAGGCCGACGGCAAGGCCGAGGGCGGAGCGCCGCTCGCGCTGCGCCTCGTCATCTTCGGGGGCGAGGCGCTGGAGATGGAGTCGCTGAGGCCCTGGTTCGATCGCCACGGCGACGCGAAGCCCCAGCTCGTCAACATGTACGGCATCACCGAGACGACGGTGCACGTCACCTACCGGCCGCTGTCGAAGGCGGATCTCGGCACCGGGCACGCGAGCGTGATCGGCGTGCCGATCCCGGATCTGTCGACCTACGTGGTCGACGAGGCGCTCCAGCTCGTCCCGATCGGCGTGCCGGGGGAGCTCTTGGTCGGCGGCGCGGGCGTCTCTCGCGGCTATTGGAACCGGCCCGAGCTGACCGCCGAGCGGTTCATCGCCGACCGATTCGCGAGCACCGAGGGCAGGGTCTACCGCTCGGGCGACCTGGTGAAGCGCCTGCCGAGCGGTGAGCTCGACTACCTGGGCCGGATCGATCAGCAGATCAAGATCCGTGGGTTTCGCATCGAGACGGGTGAGGTCGAGGCGGCGCTCCGCCGCACGGGTCTCGTCTCCGATGTCGCGGTCCTCGCCGCCAAGCGAACGAAGCACGACACGGTGCTCGTCGCCTACGTCGTCGCCAGCGCCGAGCCGCGCGAGCTTCGGGCCGCCGCGCGGGCGGCGCTGCCCGAGTACATGGTGCCTTCGGTGTTCGTGCGCGTCCCCGTGATCCCCATGACCGGCAACGGCAAGGTCGATCGCCGCGCGCTGCCCGACCCTTGGGCGGCGGCAGCAGTCGACGCGACGAGCGAGGTCGTGCCGCCCAAGGGCCACGTCGAGATCGCGATCGCGGCCGCGTTCGCAGAGGTCCTCCGCCGCCCGAGCGTCGGCGCGACGTTCCACTTCTTCAACGAGGGTGGAACATCGCTCGAAGCGGTGATGGTCAGCGAGCGGCTCAGCGCCGTGCTCGGCGTCGACGTGCCGGTGCTTGCCCTCTTCGAGCACACCACGGTCGAGGCCCTCGCGCGCTACGTCGAGTCGGCCGGGCGCCCGGCCGTGCGCGCCTTCGCGGCGCGCGGGGCCGAGCCGGCAGAGCCGGTCGCCATCATCGGCGCTTCCGGGCGCTTCCCCGGGGCGCCCGACGTGCCCACGTTCTGGGCGAACCTGCTCGAGAACCGCGAGTCGATCCGGTTCTTCCGTCCCGAGGACCTCGATCCGGCTTGCGACCCGGCGCTCACCTCTCTCTCGACGTACGTGCGCGCTCGGGGCGTGCTCGACGACCCGGCCGGGTTCGATGCGGGGTTCTTCGGCATGTCCCCGCGTGAGGCCGAGACGACCGACCCACAGCAGCGCCTGGCGCTCGAGCTGGCGTGGGAGGCGCTCGAGACGGCCGGCTACGATCCGGCCCGGTTCGCGGGCGCGATCGGCGTCTACGCGGGCGAGTACAACGTCACGTACTACGTCGAGCACGTCCTCAAGCGGCCCGACGTGATCGAACGTGCCGGCGCTTTCCAGGTGATGGTCGGCAACGAAAAGGATTTCGTCGCCACGCGGATCGCGCACAAGCTCGATCTGCGCGGGCCGGCGCTGAGCCTGCACACCGCCTGCTCGACCTCGCTCGTCGCGGTCGCGCAAGCCTTCTTTGCTCTGCGCACCGGCCAATGCGACATGGCCCTGGCGGGCGCGGCTGCGATCACGTGTCCGCCTTCGAGCGGCTACGTCTACGCCGAGGGCGGCATGCTGTCGCCCGACGGGCACACCCGCCCCTTCGACGCCGGCGCGCAGGGCACCGTTTTCAGCGACGGCGGCGCGTTCGTGGTGCTGAAGCGGCTCTCGGACGCGGTGCGAGACGGCGACGAGATTTGGGCCGTGATCGACGGCGCCGCCACCAACAACGACGGCGCCAACAAGATGAGCTTCACGGCTCCGAGCGCCTCCGGGCAGGCCGAGGTAGTAGCGAGAGCGCTCGCGGTGGCCGGGGTCGGCGCCGAGACCATCGGCTACGTCGAGGCGCACGGCACCGCCACCCCGCTGGGCGATCCGATCGAGATCGACGGCCTCCGTCGCGTGTTCGCAGAGCACGCCCGCGCGTCCTCGTCGTCGAAGACGGCGTTCTGTGGGCTCGGCTCGGTCAAGTCCAACTTCGGCCACCTCGTCGCTGCGGCCGGCGCGACCGGCCTCATCAAGGCGGCGCTCGCGGTGCGCACCGGGACGATCCCGGCGACGCTGCACTTCCGCGAACCGAACCCCAAGCTCTCGCTCGAGGGCTCGCCGTTCTACGTGGTGGGCAAGAACACGCCGTTTCCAGAGGACAGGCGGCCCCGTCGCGCCGGGGTCAGCTCGTTCGGCGTGGGTGGCACCAACGCGCACGTGGTCGTCGAGGAGCCTCCCGCGCCCCTCGAGCGCGAGGCGAGCCGGCGCAGCGCACAGCTGCTCTGTCTCTCCGCGCGCAGCGAGGCTGCGCTGGCCAGCGCCGCGCGCCGGCTATCCGAGAGCCTCGCGACGTCGCCGGCCGATCTCCGTGACGTCGCCTTCACGCTCGCACAAGGGCGGCGCGCGTTCACGCACCGCGCGTTCGTGGTGACGTCGAGCGAGAGGGCGCCCGCCGCGCTCGCCGGCACGCTGCCGGTCACCGTCGCGCGGCCCCGCGCGGGTTTGGTCTTCGCGTTCACCGGGCAGGGCTCGCAGTACGTCGCCATGGGGCGCGCCCTCGCGCGGGCCGAGCCGGTGTTTCGGCGCTCACTCCAAGCATCGTGCGAGATCCTCCGCGGCATCGGCTGCGATCTCGACATGGTGCTCGATCCGCCCGCCGACGCGGATGCGCGCCGCCACGCCGAGGCGATGATCGTCGAGACCGCGTTCACCCAGCCGGCGACGTTCGCGATCGAGCTCGCGCTTTTCGATCTGTGGTCGTCGATCGGCGTCTTCGCCGATCTGTACGTGGGACACAGCGTCGGCGAGCTCGCGGCCGCTTGCGCGAGCGGCGTCATGTCGCGCGAAGATGGGCTCAAGGTGGTGCTCGCGCGCGGGCGGCTCATGCAGGCGGCGGCCCCGGGCGTCATGCTCAGCGTGCGGGCTCCGGCGGCCGAGGTCGAGACCTCGCTCGTCGCAGGCGTGGGGGTCGCGGTGGTGAACGCGCCCAAGCTCTGCGTGGTCGGCGGCCCCGAAGAGGGCGTCGCCGAGGTCGAGCGCCGCCTCGCCGCGCGCGGCGTCGCGACGTCGCGCCTGCGCACGTCGCACGCTTTCCACTCGCCGATGATGGACGGCGCGATCGAGCCCTTCGGGCGTGTCGTGCAGACGGTCAAGCTCGCCCCCCCGACCACCCCCATCCAATCGACCGTCACCGGCGCGGTGCTGACCGACGCCGAGGCGACGGACCCGGGCTACTGGGCGCGGCATCTGCGCGCGCCCGTTCGCTTCGCCGACGCGATGGCGGCGATCTGGCAAGCCGATCCAGACCGCATCGTCCTCGAGGTCGGGCCGCGCACGGCGCTGACGACGCTCTCGAGGCAGTGCGCCGCCGATACCAAGCGCGCCACGTCGATCGGGTCGCTCGACGTGGGTAGCGCGCTCGGCGAGGTCGACCCCGACGAGCTCGGCGCGTGGCTGCGGGCCGTCGGCGGTCTCTGGGCGCGCGGGGTCGCGATCGATTCGGCCGGCTTCTTCGACGGCGAATCGGCCCGACGCGTCGCGCTCCCCACGTACCCCTTCGAGCGCCAGCGCCACTGGGTCGATCCCCCGCCGCGCGGTGAGACGACCAACGCCCCCGCCCAGCC
>CALKVR010000137.1 GCA_938004815.1 uncultured Polyangiaceae bacterium
TCGAAGCACTTCTGGATCACCGCGGTGTCGATGCCGGTCTCGCCGCCGGTGCACGACTGCCAGTTGGTGTCCTTGATGTTCTTGTTACGGCACCAGATGTAATCCATGTACTTGAAGTCGTTCGGGTAGTGTTCGATCGCGCAGATCTCGCGGATGTTCTCGTCGACCTCGCTCTGGCCGTGCATGGCCTTGAGCCCGCTCTTCGCGTCGCCGTCGCCGATGAAGCTGATCTTGAAGTCGATCTTGGCGTCGTTCTTCTTGAAGTTCTCGAGCACCTCTTTCATCGCGTCGAGGCCCTTCACGCCGAAGGGGCACTGCGACATGACGAACACCTCGAGCTTGTTCGGCTCTTCGGCGCGGCACTGCATGGTCGGCTTGCACTCGTCGAGGTCGCAGCCGCCCTCGTCCGAGCAGACCGGGTTCCAGCCGCCCATCGCGATGACCTTGAAGTCGCCCACCGGCTTCGCGCCGCGCGAGAACGCGGCCGACGCCTCTTTGTCGGCGTCGAGCGTCTTGTCGAAGACGGCAGCGGGGAGGTTGAGCGGCTTGATCTGGTCGTAGAGCTTCTTGCCCTCGCCGTCGGAGTAGTCGAGCGTCTTGAGGACGGGGTTCGCGACCTTCTGGCGGATCTGACCCTCGAGCTTGCTCGTGTTGCACTCCGCGCAGCGCTTGTCGGAGAGGATCGTGACGTTGACCTTGGGCGACTCGGGGATGTCGTTGCAGGCAGCCGGCTTCTGGCCGCTGTAGCCGTTGCAGATCGCGCGCATCAGATCGGCCGGGCGGCGGCCGCCCTGGTGCTTCTGGCCGTTGATCATGATGGTCGGGCTGCCCCGGGCGCCGACTTCTTCGGCCTTCTTGTACGACGTCGCGAGGAGCTGCTTGCCCTCGTCGCCGTTCACGCATGCGGCCATCTTGTCGGCCGGGATACCCGCCTCGGCGGCGCACGCCTCCCAGTTGGTGTGCACCTCTTTCATGTTCTTGTTCTGGCAGCCGATGAAGTCGAACCACTTGTTCGAGAGTTTCATCGCGCAGGCCTGGGCGATGTTGCCCTTGACCTCGTTCGGTCCGTGCATCGCCGTGAGCGTGCCGTCCGGGTTCTGCTTGCCGATGAACTCGACGCGGAAGTCGATGTCGCGACCGAACTTCTGCACGACGTCGACGAACGCCTGCTCGGCTTGCACGCCGTAGGGGCACTGCGACATGACGAAGAGGTCGACCTTCACCGCGCCGGCGTTGGCCGCGCCCATGCCCTCCGACTTGGCGCTCTCGGCCGTGGCAGACGCCGAAGCACCGCCGCCGCCCTGGCCGATCACCCAGACGAAGCCCATCCCGAGAATGAAAGAAAGAAGGAAACCTATGATGGTCGTACTTTTGGTCATGGTGGGTCCCGCTATGTAGCGCGCCGGCAGCCGGGGCGCCGGGGCAAAGCTCAACATTGCCCCCGTGCGCTGTCCACCCTTCGGGGTGGTGGCGGCCCTCATGCCGCCGGAACATGCAATCAGAGGCGTCTATCCGAAACTGTGCCGCCGTTTCGCTCGATGAACACGCTCCCTGTGGTTTCACCCCCCCGACCCCCGTCACCCCTGGTGAGGTGGGAGCGAGCAGGGCTTTCGTACGTGGTCGCTGCCGCCCTCGGGTTACTCGGCGCGTGCGATCGCGATACCCCAGCCGGCGGGGGCGCCCCGCGGCCATCGGCCGCCGCCACGGTCCCGGGCGCTCCCGGATCAGGGAGCGCGCCGGCGGTGGGCACCACGGCCGGTGCCACGTCTGTGCTGGCCTCGCCGGGTCCGGCGCCGCCACCCAAGGCGATGCGCCAGATTCCCGAGGGAATCTTCCTCATGGGCTCGCGTCGCGGCCAGGGCAACCCCGAGGAGCGGCCCATGCACGAGCGCGTCGTGGCGCGCTTTTATCTCGACGAGACCGAGGTCACCTGGGCGGCGTACCGGGCCTGCGTCGACGCTGGTGTGTGCCGAATGCCCCGACCCGACGACGAGTTCTGCAACCATCGCAGCACCGGGCGCGAGGCGCACCCAGTCAACTGCGTCGACTGGGACGACGCGACGACGTACTGCGGGTGGGTCGAGAAGCGCCTGCCGACCGAGGCCGAGTGGGAGTACGCGGCCGGCGGTGGCGCGGAGGGCCGGCGGTTCTCGTGGGGTGACGCGGACCCCGATCGAGCCCGCGCGTGCTTCGACCACGCGGGTGGCACCTGCCCGGTTCGCTCGTTCGAGGCCGGGGCTTTCGGCCTCTTCGACATGTCGGGCAACGTCTGGGAGTGGACGAGCTCGTGGTTCTCGCTGCCGCCGGGCGAGGCAGCCGAGGGCAAGCGCAAGGTCTTCAAGGGCGGGAGCTGGAGCCGCCGCTGGCCGAAGTGGCTGCGCGTGAAGAACCGCAGCCACTGGGAGCCGGGCAAGCTCAACTCGTGGCTCGGCTTTCGTTGCGCCCAGTCGTTCGTGCCCCTCACGTGCCCGGCCGAGAGCGCCCCCGACGCCGGGCGGTGCGTGCGGAGCGAAGGCGTACCGCGCTGCGAGCCCGACTTCGGTTGGAACGGCGAGGCGTGCACCGCGCTCGGCGCCGACGGCGTACCCGTCGCCGGGCGGGGCGAGATCGACCACCGCCCCCGGCCCGGCGACCCCGGGATGCCCGGGAACGCTGACGATCCTGTCAGTGTCGTGCGCGCCGCTGGCGACGACCCCGACTGCGCCGAGAACTATCGCGACAAGACGGTCGCGTACCGCTGGAAGGGCAGCACGTGGGAGAAGCGCGTCGCCCTCATCAAGGATCGAGGCTGCACCCGCCGGGACAACGGTCCCGACTGGATCAGCGCGTGCTGCCGACGATGACTGGCGCTACTTGGCGACGAGCTCGAGGATGATGACGAGGATCGCGAGGGCCGCGAGGGGTAGCCCGATCCACACGAGCACGAGCGTCCAACCCGACGCGAGGCTCTTGCCGCCGCGCTTTTCGCAGCGCAGGCAGATCGCCCAGAGCTTGGCGCCGCCCTCGGTGAGGACGCAGCAGTCGCCGCAGACGGGCGACTTGCAGCGCGCGCACGGGCCGACCGCCTCGGCGCCGCAGTGGGAGCAGCGGAGCGGGCCGTCGTCGCCCACGTGCTGGAGCTGACCGCTCACCCCCCGACCTGTACCACGTGAAGGCTCAGCTCGCCGGCATGGGCGACGCCCCGGTCGCGCGCGTGACCGCGCGACCCCTGACCCAGAACCACGCCACCGCCGCGAGCGAGCCGACCGCGATCGCGAGAGGGCCCACGTCGAGCCCGCTGTCCACCACGACGCCGGTGACGAGCGCGCCGCCGCTCATGCCGACCGTGAACCCCAGCGCGTCGAGCGAGAGCAGCCGCCCGCGCATGGCCGGTAGGCCGCGCTGCTGGATCTCGGTCTGGGTGATCACCCACAGCGAGCCGCCCCCGGCGCCCCAGATGAACACCGACGCGAGCGCCGCCGCTGCGCTGTCGGCCATCGCGATCCCGATCGCGCCGGCGAACGTCGCGATCGCCGCGACGTGCGCGACGATGTGCGCGCGAGCGCCGCGCCCGATCACGTGGTTGGCCGCGAGCGGCCCCACGCCGGTGCCGGCGCCGCGCAGCGCTTGCAGCGCACCGAGCGTCGCTGCCGCGCCGCCCGCGAACGGTAGCGCCTGGGCGTTCAGGTTGAGGGCGACCCACCCGACGCCGCCCGCCACCGCCATGGGCGTCTTGCCGAACACGGCGGCGCGGAGCGATGGCTCGCGGGAGGCCCGCAGCGCGTCGCGGAGGTCGCGTGCCCCCGCCCGCCAGACGCTCTCACGCGTCACCGCCGCTCGGCCCTCGGGAGCGACGGGAGGCGCCTGAGGATCAGGCTCGCGACGCCGAAGGTGCCCGCGTCGATCACGAGCGCGGTCACCGGGCCGAGCTCGGTCGCGAGCCCTCCGAGCGCCATGCCGACCACGAACGTCGCGCTCCAGGTCGCTGCGCCGAACGCGTTGGCGGTCGCCACCTCGGACGGCTCGACGAGGCTCGGCAGAGACGCCCCAGACGCGGGTCCGCGGAGAGTGGCGGTCGCGGAGCGCAGGAACAAGAGCGCTTGCAGCAGGGCGAGCGAGCCCGCGCTCGCCGCGAGCGCCATCCCGATCGTGAGCGCGCCCTCGATGAGGTTGCCGCCGATGAGGATCGAGCGCCGATCGAAGCGATCAGCCAGCCACCCGGCGGCTGGAGAGAACAGCGCCTGCGGCAGCATGTGGGCGGCGAGCACGGTCGCCAGCGCCAGCGCGCTCGGCGTTGTGCTCGATCGCGCGGCCAGGATGCTCACCGCGACCAGGCTGAACCAGTCGCCCGTGATCGACACCACCTCGGCGGCCCAGAGGGCGCGGTAGGCGGGGCGGGACCGGAGCAAACCCAAGTAGGCCTTCATGGGAGCAGCCTACGGCGAGCCTGCTCGCATGATGGCACGATGGACAATCTCTTGGCGGCCGGCTACTCGGCTGCTGCTACTCGAAGACGACCTCGAGCTGGTCCTCGGCCGACGCCGCCTCGTAGACCCGCGGGGGGATCGAGCGGAACAGCGTCACGAGCTCGTCGCCGAGCTCGCGCTCGCCCTTCTTGGGGGGCAGGTCGCGCGCGATGCCGGTGAGCTCGGTCTGTTGCTCGTGCGAGAAGCCGAGGCGACCGGCGAGCCGATCGAGCAAGCCCTTCTCTTTGTCGGCGACCTCGGCGTCGGCGCCCGCCATCCACGCCGCCGCGACGAAGGCGAACGCGCGGTCCTTGGGGCCGAGCTTCTCGAGGAGGAGCTGGTCGAACGGCGTGGGCTTCTCGAGCAGCTTGTCGAGCTCGTCGCGCAGCGACTTCGGCAGGTTGAGCACCTTGGCCGCGCCACGCACGCCCTCTTTCTCGGCGTCGTCGAGCTTGTCGTCGGCCCACGCCATCGCCACCAAGAGCCCGAGGATCTCGGCGCACGTCTGTGCGCTCACGGTCAGCCTTTTCATCGCGCCTCCGAACCTACCAGACAACCGGCCGCCGGGTCGTCGCCGGCGAGCGCGGCCTCGATCTTTGGCCAATCGGGCCGTGACCGCACGGTCGCGAGCGCGTCGTCGGCGCGGGCGCGATCGACGTCGCGCTGGCCGAGGCGGGCGGCCGCCCAGAGCCACC